>JAIXSA010000157.1 GCA_027484915.1 Paracoccaceae bacterium
ATGCGCAAAGGTCGGCCCCGTCGCCAGCCGCCGGGCCATGACCAGCGCTTCCGACTCCAGGTCTTCGGCCGGATGCAGGGCATTCCAGAAGCCCCAGCGTTCGCCTTCCTCGGCACCCATCGTGCGCCCAGTGTAGAGAAGTTCCGCCGCGCGCCCCTGCCCGATGATCCGCGGCAGCATCGCGCAGGCCCCCATGTCGCAGCCGGCAAGCCCCACCCGAGTAAACAGGAACGCACATTTCGCAGCCGGAGTCGCCAGCCGCAGGTCCGAGGCCATCGCGATGATCGCCCCGGCCCCCACGGCCACCCCGTCAACCGATGCGATGATCGGCTTGCCGCAGGAAATCATCGCCTTGACCAGGTCGCCCGTCATCCGGGTAAAGGCTAGAAGGTCCTTCATCGGCAGACCGATCAACGGCCCGATGATGTCGTGGACATCGCCACCGGAACAGAAGTTCCCGCCGTTCGAGGCGAAGACCACCACGTCCACGTCGCTCGCATAGACCAACGCCCGGAAGGTGTCGCGCAGTTCCGCGTAGCTCTCGAAGGTCAGCGGGTTCTTCCGGTCGGGCCGGTTCAGGCGGATCACGGCCACCCGCTCCTCCACTTCCCACAGGAAATGCTGCGGTTTCAGCACCGCCATCTCACTCATCGCCCCATCCTCTTCAGGATTGCCGTCATCTGGTCCAGCTCCTCGTCTGTCAGCCCGGCGAAGATCCGTGCGACCTCGGCCTCATGCCGTTCGGCCATCACTTCGAAAGCCGCCGTCCCTTCCGCCGTCAGCGCGACATGCACCGTCCTCCGGTCCACTTCGGATGGTGTCCGCAGGACCAACCCCTCGCCCTCCAGCCGGTCCACCACCGCCGTCGCATTGCCGTTCGACACCAGCAACATCCGGGAAAGCTCGCTCATCGTCACGCCCTCGCGTCGACGGTAAAGCGCCGCCATCACGTCGAACCGTGGCAGCGTGGTGTCGTGCTTCACTCGCAGGTATTCCCGCAGCTCGTTCTCCGCCGCCCGGGTCACGCCCAGAAGCCGGATCCACATTTTCAGCCGCCGCTTCGACCCTTCGCTCATACCTCGCCCCCCGAGATCGTGAGGCAGGCTCCGTTCACTCCGCTTGCTCCTTCGGACGCCAAGTACAAGGCTGCCGCCGTCACCTCGGAAGGCTGGTAAAGCCGTCCCTGTGGGCTCAGACCCTCCAGCGCGGCGCGCGCTTCGGCAAGGCTCTTCCCGGTCTTTTCGGAGATCACCTGCACCGAATGGTCTGTCATCGGAGTGTCGAGGAACCCCGGGCAGATCGCGTTAACTGTTATCCCCTTCCGCGCGACCTCCAGCGCCAGCGAGCGTACCAGGCCCACCACCCCATGCTTCGCCGCCGCATATGGTGCCACCTTCGCATAGCCCTTCAGGCCCGCCGTCGAGGCGACGGCGATCAGCCGCCCCTCACCCCGAAACTGCCCGAGCGCTTCGCGGAAGGTCAGGAACACCCCGGTCAGGTTCACCGCGATCATCGCGTTCCACTGGGCCAGCGTCGTCTTGGCCATCACCCCCGAATCCGCCACCCCCGCATTGGCGATGACGATGTCACAAGGCCCCGCCTCCTCGTACATCCGCTGCACGGATGTCTCGTCGGTGACATCGGCCTGCACCCATCGCGCGCCCAAGGGCTCTGCCACCGCCCGCAACGCCTCCACCCGGCGGCCTGCGATCACCACCTCCGCCCCGGCCCCGGCAAAGCCGCGCGCAAGGTCGGCCCCTGCGCCGGAACCGCCCCCGGTGATCAGCACGCCCTTACCCGCCAAGCTCATACCCGGATCGCCTCCTGCGCCCGCGCCCGTAGCCGCAGGGCCTGGTCGCGGCCGTTCAGATAGGGGTTCGGCCAGTACACCTTGTCATCGCCTGCAGCAACCGCCGCATGGAGGGTCCAGTAGGGATCGGCCAGATGCGGCCGGGCGAGTGCCACCAGATCGGCGCGCCCGGCAAGAAGGATGCCGTTGACCTGATCCGCCTCGGTGATGTTGCCTACGGCGATGGTTGCCAGCCCCGCCTCGTTCCGGATGCGGTCGCTGAACGGGGTCTGGAACATCCGGCCATAGACGGGCTTCGCGTCCGTGCTGGTCTGCCCGGCGCTGACGTCGATGACATCGGCGCCCGCTGCCGCAAAGGCCCTGGCGATCTCCACTGCCTCGTCCGGTGTCACGCCTTCGTCGCCGACCCAATCGCTGGCCGATATGCGGACCGACATCGGCTTCTCCGCCGGCCAAGCCGCTCGCATTTCCCGGAATACCTCCAGAGGCCAGCGCATCCGATTCTCGAGGCTGCCGCCGTACTCATCCGTGCGAGTGTTCGATTTAGGGCTGATGAACGAGGAAATAAGGTAACCATGTGCCGCGTGAAGTTCGATCATGTCAAACCCCGCCCGCTCGGCCATTTGAGTGGACGCCACGAACTGATCCCGAACCATGTCCATGTCGGCCCGCGTCATCGCCTTCGGCATCGGGTTGCGGTTGCTCCACGGGATCGCGCTGGCACTCATCACCGGCCAGTTGCCCGACGCCAGCGGGGCATCCCCTTCCTCCCAGCCAAGCTGAGTGCTGCCCTTCCGCCCCGAATGTCCGATCTGGCAGCAGAGCTTCGCTTTTGTCTCGGCATGGACGAAGTCCACAAGCCGCTTCCACGCAACCTCATGCTCGGGCGCGTACAGCCCAGGACAGCCGGGGGTGATCCGGCCCTCGGGCGAGACGCAGGTCATCTCGACATAGACGAGTCCCGCCCCGCCCTTGGCGCGTTCGGCGTAATGCACGAAATGCCAGTCCGTCGGGCAGCCATCCACCGCCTTGTATTGCGCCATCGGAGACACAACGACCCGGTTCTCCAGCCGCATTTCCCGCAGCTGGAACGGCGCGAACATTGGCTGGCGGCCCGGCTCGCCCCCCGCCTGCGCCTGGAACCAGTCCTCGGCCTTCCGCAGCCAGTCCGGGTCGCGCAGTCGCAAGTTCTCGTGCGAAATCCGCTGGCTGCGGGTCAACAGCGAATAGGCGAACTGCAGGGGCGGCATGTCCAGATAGCGTTCGACCCGCTCGAACCATTCCAGGCTGTTCCGCGCCGCCGATTGCAGCCGCAGGACCTCGACCCGCCGCTCGTCCTGATAGCGCTGGAAGGCGCCCTCCAGCGTGGGTTCCGAATGCAGGTAGTCCGCAAGCGCAATCGCCGAGTCCATTGCCAGGCGCGTGCCGGACCCAATCGAGAAATGGCCCGTCGCCGCCGCGTCGCCCATGAGCACGACGTTCTCGTGATACCAGCGCTGGCAGATCACCCGCGGAAACTGCATCCAGACCGCCGAACCGCGCAGGTGGGCCGCATTCGACATCAGCTCATGCCCGCCCAGGTGACCGGCAAAAATCTTGCGGCAGGTTTCGACCGTTTCCTCCTTCGTCATGTCGGCAAAGCCCCAGGCGTCCCAGGTCTCGGGCAGGCATTCCACGATGAAGGTCGCGGTTTCGGCGTCGAACTGGTAGACATGCGCCCAGACCCAGCCATGCTCGGTCCGCTCGAAGATGAAGGTGAAGGCGTCGTCGAACTTGGCCTTGGTACCAAGCCAGACGAACTTGCACAGCCGCGTGTCGATGTCGGGCTGGAAAACCTGCTGATACTCCTTCCTCACCAAGGAGTTGATGCCGTCGGTCGCCACCACAAGATCGTATTCCTTGCGGTAGTCTTCGGCGGTGCGGAACTCGGTCTCGAACTTCAGGTCCACGCCCAGTTCACGCGCGCGGGCCTGCAGGATGACCAGCAGCATCTTGCGCCCGATCCCGGCAAAGCCATGCCCGCCCGACACCGTCCGCACGCCATCGTGCACGACCGCGATGTCGTCCCAGTAGGCAAAATTCGCCCGGATCGTCCCGGTCGACTGCGGATCGTTCTCCTGCATCCGGCCCAGAGCGTCGTCCGACAGCACGACACCCCATCCAAAGGTGTCGTTCGCGCGGTTCCGCTCCAGCACCGTCACCTGATGCGAGGGGTCGCGAAGCTTCATCGAAATCGCGAAATAAAGTCCCGCCGGACCGCCCCCAAGGCAAAGTACCTTCACCTGACCCTCCTAGAGTCCCTGATTGAGGAAAAGCCTGCCACCCAAGGAAATTAATTTCAAGCTTGAAATTTCTAGCTTGAAATTTTTCCGCGCCGATGCAGGATGCCATCATGGATCTGATCGTAGAACCGCATGGCACCTGGACCAGGTTGGTCCTCAACCGGCCTCAGGTGAAGAATGCCCTGAACACTGCGCTTCTTTCGAAGGTTGCCGGTGCATTGACAGAGCTGGCGAGCCATCAGGGCTGCCGCGCTGTGTTGTTGACCGGAGCGGACGGCGACTTTGCCGCCGGCGCAGACATCGGCGAAATCGAATACAAATCTTCAGCAGAGGGCGCTGTTGACCCCCGCAAGGCCCATTGGGCGGCCATTCGGGCATTTCCGAAGCCTCTCGTCGCCGCAGTCGACGGTTTCGCCCTGGGCGGCGGGTTCGAACTGGCCTTGATGGCGGATTGCCTGGTGCTTGGGGCAACGGCCAAGGTCGGTCTTCCCGAAACCAACCTCGGCCTGATCCCCGGCGCGGGCGGGGCCCAAAGGCTGCTTTCGCTCGTTGGTCGGGCGCGGGCGACCCGGTTGATCCTGACGGGAGAAGTTTTGCCCAGTGCCACGGCCTACGCCTGGGGAATCGCGGGATGGCTTTCGGACGCCGCCGCGGAAAATGTCGCCCGTCCACTCGTCGAGCGGTTGGCCGAGCGTTCGCCCCTTGCCCTTCAGGCCGCAAAGGCCGCAGTTG
>JAIXSA010000132.1 GCA_027484915.1 Paracoccaceae bacterium
ACTGTTGCACAAAGGCCGGATTGCCCAAATTCTTTGCGCCTGGCCGGGGATTAACCCGTCTTGCCCGAGGTTTTCCTTCTCAACGTCACGAATGTTCTGGTTTATTGCGTCCAATTGGACCGGTGCACGGCGGGGTGTGCAACGGCAGGGTGTGTGTAGGAGTGGCAGTTTTGCTGAATTTGGGGGACGTGCTTCGGCACGGTCTGGTCGCAGCCTTAGCTGGGGGCTGCATCGCGACAGGGTCGTCGGCCATCGCTCAGGACCCGGTGATAAGCGGCAAGATCGAATGGGGTCTATGGGTCGATCCCGATGGCTGCCAGCATTGGTGGGCCGACGGCGGGACCGAGGGGTACATGGTGCCGCGTCGCGATCCCAAGACTGGAAAGCCCGTCTGCATGAAGCAGACCCCTTGCCTGACCGAAAGCGCGGACACGTTCTTCGCCACGGCGAGTGCGACGTTGACCGCTTCGGGGCGTCGCAAGCTTGAGGACTTCTTCCGCCAGACCGAGGCCTATGCCTTCTCGATTGCGGGCCACACCGACAGCCGCGGATCGGAACCCTACAACCAGGGTCTCTCCGAAGCCCGGGCGCAGGCGGTGGCCGCGGTGGCGCAATCGGTCGGCGTGGTGGTGGAAAGCGTGACGGGCTACGGCGAAAGCCAGCCTTTGGCCTCGAACGCGACGGCCGAAGGTATGGCGCAGAACCGCCGTGTCGAAGTCCTCTGCAAGAAGGGTTGACCAGATGGTGCTTGCAGTGACCTTCCCCCAGACCCGCCGCTTCGTGCTGTTTCCCGTGCTGTTTCCCGTGCTGGCCTTTGGCCTGTCAGCCTGTGCCAGCGGAGAATTCTTCGAGGATGTGCAGCGCTACGGCGGGCCGGATTCGGTGATCGCCAAGTCGAACGATTCCGGGACCGACAAGGATGCGGGCCTGGTGAACGGCGAGGCGGCGATCGCCTACGACCCCGATGGCTGCCAGGTCTGGATCATCGATGATGGTGTGGAAGGCTATTCCTCGCCACGCTTCGATCCCGCGACGGGCCTGCCGATCTGCGATGGCAAGTACCCGCCCGGAACTGTCCTCGGACCCTATGAAAGCTCGACCGCGCCCGGTCCTGACTACGTTCCGCGCTAGGTCGCGCTCCCCGGTTCGCCACCCTTTCCAGGGCCCCGGCATCGTCAGGGCCTTTTCGCTGGCGGATCGGGCATCTGTCATGAAATTTGTTGGAAACCACGCAACAAATTGTGGGTGTGGCGGGTTTTGCTTGCCACAGATCGTATCCGGCTGCAGACTTCGGATGTGGCCCTGACAAGAGGAGACCCCGTTGGGCATCAGCGCGCTGACCCCCCCGTCCGCCGAGGATATCGTGGAAACCGTCCTCGAATTTCCCGACAATCGATTGCTGATCGATCTTTGCGGCGAGTTTGACCGCAACCTTGCACAGATCGAACACCAGATGGGGGTGCACATCCTTCGGCGCGGCAACCGGCTGGCGGTGATCGGTGAAAAGGGCGCGCGCGAACAGGCGGCGGCGGTCCTGCGGTCGCTTTACGCCCGGCTGGAATCGGGGCGCAACGTAGCGGCCGGTGACATCGACGGCGCAATGCGGATGGGCCGGCCGGTGGACGCGGAAAGCGCCGAACAGATCGAACTTTTCTCGACCGGGATGGAACTTCGGACCCGCAAGAAGCCTATCGAGCCGCGGACCGAGGCGCAGAAGGCCTATGTCGCGAACCTTATCCAGCACGAGCTTGGCTTCGGCATCGGGCCTGCGGGGACCGGCAAGACCTATCTCGCGGTCGCCGTCGGCGTGACGATGTTCATCTCGGGTGCGGTGGAAAAGATCATCCTGTCGCGCCCGGCGGTCGAGTCGGGCGAAAGGCTCGGCTTCCTTCCCGGCGATGCGAAGGAGAAGGTCGATCCCTACATGCAGCCGTTGTATGACGCACTGAACGACTTTCTGCCGGCAAAGCAGGTGGAAAAGCTTATGCAGGAAAAGCGGATCGAGATCGCGCCCCTGGCCTTCATGCGGGGCCGCACGCTGTCGAACGCCTTTATCGTGCTGGACGAGGCGCAGAACGCCACCACCATGCAGATGAAGATGTTCCTGACCCGTCTCGGCGAGGGCAGCCGAATGATCATCACTGGCGACCGGACGCAGGTCGACCTGCCGCGCGGCACGGCCTCGGGCCTGGCGGATGCGGAACGGATCCTGAAAGGGGTGCGGGGGGTAAGCTTCAACTACTTCACCTCGAAGGACGTGGTGCGGCACCCACTGGTCGGCCGGATCATCGAAGCCTACGAGGCAGACGAGGCGACCTGACGGCTTTCAGGCAGAGCGCTGGCGCGCAAGTCTTTGTCTCGTCGGCGCGCTTTCGCGCTTCTTCTCGGTGATGGGGGCATTCTGCCCCCAAACCCCCTGAGGATATTTGGAGCCAGGTGAAAGGTAGCATCGCTTGCGCGAGGCAGGAACCGGCGCTATGGGCGCGGGCATGGAACTTGTGGAAACGGTCATCGAAGACGCGCGGTGGGAGGCCTTCGGGCTGCCCGCGCTGGCAGAGCGTGCCGCGCGCGCCGTGCTGGCCGAGGTGGAACTGCCGGTCCAGGGGTTTTCGGTCAGCCTGATGGGCTGCGATGACGCCCGGATTGCCGTCCTGAACGCCGATTTCCGGGGCAAGCCCCAGCCCACCAACGTCCTCAGCTGGCCATCGGAAGAGCGGGGGGCCGAGTTCGTAGGCGAAGCGCCCGAGCCGCCCGAACCGGGGGACGCGGAGGCTCCGGAAAGCCTGGGCGATATCGCGATTGCCTGGGAGACCTGTGCGCGGGAAGCCGAAGATCAGGAGAAGGCGATGGGCGACCACGTCACCCATCTGATCGTCCACGGTGTGCTGCATCTTCTGGGCTACGATCACGTCGAAGACGAGGATGCCGCCCTGATGGAGGGGCTTGAAGTACGGATACTTGCCAGCCTCGGGGTTTCTGACCCATATTAGGCGGCGCACCCGCGTGACGGGTGGTTTCTGGACAAAGGACCGATGGGCAGTAGCACCGACGGGTCTCCCGCAGCGCAGGGCGCGCTGGACGGGACGACCGATGACCCCCCCTCTGATCAAGGCCAGCGCGGCTTTTTCGGACGGCTTCTTTCCGCCTTCAGCCCGGCTTCCGAACCCGCCTCGACCGAGGCTGTGCCCGGTGCGCCGCCCCAGTCACAGGGGCTGCACGCGCTGCGGCGGATGCGGGTGGACGATGTCGCGATCCCCAAGGCCGAGATCGTGGCTGTGCCGCTGGACATCGGCAAGGACGAACTGGTCGAGGTCTTCCGCGAACATGGCTTCAGCCGGGTGCCGGTCTACAAGGGCACGCTTGACCATCCGCAAGGGCTGGTCCTGCTGAAGGACCTCGCCTTGCAGCATGGGTTCGGGGCCTCGGGCCGGTTCAGCCTGAAGCGGCTTTTGCGCCCGATCCTTTACGCGCCGCCGTCGATGCCGACAGGCGTCCTTTTGCAGAAGATGCAGAAGGAACGCGTCCACATGGCGCTGGTGATCGACGAATATGGCGGGGGCGACGGCCTCGTCACGATCGAGGACCTGATCGAGACGGTGATCGGCGAGATCGAGGACGAACACGACGAGGACGAAGGCGCCCTGTGGAAAGAGGAAGCGCCCGGCGTGATCCTGGCCCAGTCGACCGCCCCGCTGGAAGAGATTGAGGCCGCGCTGGGCATCCCCCTGCGGATGGCCGAAGAGGACGAGGAAATCGACACGCTGGGCGGCCTGGTCTTCCTGCGCTCGGGCCGAGTGCCCGCGCGGGGCGAGGTGATCGAGCATGAAAGCGGAGTGCAGTTCGAGATCGTCGATGCCGATCCCCGCCGGATCAAGCGCCTGCGGGTCCGGGTGCCCGTGAAGGGCGCCGCGTGACGCATGGTTGAGGCTTGGCTTGTCGGCAAGCGCCGCGCCGCGCTGGCCTTTGGTCTGGGCATGGTCGCCGCGTTGGGGCAGGCACCGCTTGGCTTCTGGTGGGCGACGATTCTGGCGCTTTCCGGGCTGATCCTGGTTCTGCAGCGGGTTCCCGACCGTCGCGGGGCCTTTCTGACTGGATGGCTGGCCGGCGCGGGTTACTTTGTCCTAGGACTCAACTGGATCGTCGAGCCCTTCCTGATCGACGCCGCCGCGACCGGGTGGATGGCGCCCTTTGCCGTTCTGCTGCTGGCCTTCGGGCTTGGCCTCTTCTGGGGGGCGGCGGCCGTGCTGGCGCGATTTGCAAAGACACCCGCCCTTGGCTTCGCCGCGGCCTTCGTCGCGCTGGAATGGTTGCGCGGCGTGGTCTTCACCGGCTTTCCCTGGGCCATGCTGGGCCATGTCTGGATCGGCACCCCGCTTGACCAGATGGCCGCGCTGGGCGGCCCGTCCCTGCTGAGCCTGGTCACGCTGCTGGCAGCGGCGCTGCCTGTGGTCTGGCGCTGGCGGGGTGTGTCTGGATCGGGGCTTCTCCTGGCGACGGGCCTTGGCTTCGGCCTTTGGCGTCTGGCCCAACCCCTGCCGGATCCAGGAGATCTGACCCTCCGCCTGGTCCAGCCCAATGCCGAGCAATCCGCGAAATGGGATGCGGACCGCGCGCAGGAGTTCTTCAACCGCCTCCTGACGCTGACGGCGAAGGGCGGCCCGGCAGACTTGACGATCTGGCCAGAAACCGCCGTGCCCTACATGCTCGAGTACAGCCCCGAGGTGGCCGGCATGGTGGTGGCCGTGTCCGGCGGGCGGCCGGTGGCGGTGGGCATCCAACGCGAGGAATCAGGGCGTTTCTACAACAGCCTGCGGGTTCTGGAAGGCGAAGGCGAGCAGACGGCGCTTTACGACAAGGCGCATCTGGTGCCCTTCGGCGAATACATCCCCTTTGGCGACCTTGCCTATGACTGGTTCGGCCTGCGTGCCTTTGCCGCCCAGGCCGGCAACACCTATTCGGCCGGCTCCGGCCCGCAGGTGCTGGATCTTGGCCGCTTCGGCAAGGTGCTGCCGCTGATCTGCTACGAGGCGATCTTCCCGCGCGACGTCAACGCCATGCCGGAACGCGCCGACTGGATGCTGCAGATCACCAACGACGCCTGGTTCGGTGTCTGGACGGGACCCTTCCAGCATTTCGACCAGGCGCGCCTGCGCGCGGTCGAACAGGGCCTGCCGCTGATCCGGGTCGCCAATACCGGCGTGACCGCCGTCGTGGATGCGCGTGGCCGGGTGGTGGCAGCGCTGCCCTTCGGCACGATGGATGCGCTCGATACCCCGATTCCCGGCGCCCTGCCGCCTACGCCCTATGCCCGGTGGGGCGACGGGCTGGTGGCGCTGTTGCTGGCGGGTCTCGCCGGGCTGGCAATGATCGGGCGGCGGCGGGTTGCCATTGACGCCCCGCCCCCTGGCGTCTAAGCCGCGTCCTGAACTGCCACAACGGCTTCCTGGCGTGGCGGGGATCATCCAACGGAGCACTTCCTCATGAGCCGCAAAGATTACGTCTTCACTTCCGAGTCCGTCTCGGAGGGCCACCCCGACAAGGTCTGCGACCGCATCTCGGATGCCGTCCTGGATGCCTTCCTGAAGGAAGAACCGAACGCCCGCGTCGCCTGCGAAACCTTCGCCACCACCAACCGTGTCGTGGTCGGGGGCGAGGTCGGCCTGTCGTCCAAAGAGGCGACGGCGGCGATGATGAAGCGCATCGACGGTATCGTCCGCGACTGCGTCCGCGACATCGGTTATGAGCAGAAGAAGTTCCACTGGGACAAGATCAAGGTCCACAACTACATCCACGAACAGTCCGCCCACATCGCGCAGGGTGTCGACAAGGATGGCGCGGGCGACCAGGGCATCATGTTCGGCTATGCGACGCTGGAGACGCCGGAATACATGCCGGCGCCGATCCAGTACGCCCACGCGATCCTGCGCCGTCTGGCCGAGGCGCGGAAATCGGGCGCCGAGCCAACGCTGGGTCCAGACGCGAAAAGCCAGCTGACGCTGCGCTATGCGGACGGCAAGCCGGTCGAGGTGACCTCGATCGTCCTGTCCACCCAGCACACCTCGAAGCGCCAGACCTCGAAGGTCATCCGCAAGATCGTCGAGCCCTATATCCGCGAGGTCCTGCCCGACGGCTGGATCACCCGGAAGACTGAATGGCATGTGAACCCGACCGGGACCTTCGTGATCGGCGGCCCCGATGGCGACGCTGGCCTCACCGGGCGCAAGATCATCGTCGGTACCTACGGTGGGGCTGCCCCCCACGGCGGTGGCGCGTTCTCGGGCAAGGACCCGACCAAGGTTGACCGCTCGGCGGCCTATGCCGCACGCTATCTGGCGAAGAATGTGGTCGCGGCGGGTCTGGCTGAACGCTGCACGCTGCAGGTGTCCTACGCCATCGGCGTGGCCAAGCCCC
>JAIXSA010000017.1 GCA_027484915.1 Paracoccaceae bacterium
ACCGCATCCAGCGTGGCGCGGTCGACAAGGCGCATCTGACCCATCTGCTCGGCCAGGGCGGCCTGCATGTGTTCGGGAAGCGAGGAAAGGGGCAGCGAGGTGCCTTCGGCCATGAGGTAGCGCACGATCACGGCCGCCTTCTGCCGCGCGTTCAGGGCGCGCTTTGGCAGCGCCGGTAACGTGGCAACCCGCCGTTCCGGGATGATCCGCGCCAGGGGCACCATGTCTTGCGGCATCGGGTCCTCATCGATTCGACGAGGTCAGACTAGGTGCCCCGGGTTAACCGGGGTTTAAGCCGATCAGCTGGACGGGGTCTCGACACAGGTGCCTTTCGCGGCATCCCAGGTCGTGCCGGGCATGCAGCTTGCAGCAGTCTGTTCGGTGTGTTTGCCGGCGCACTGGGCGAAGGCAAAGCCGGGGAGAAGGGCAATCGCCAGGGCGGCGAGGGTCGTCGTCGTCTTCATGGTCGTCCTCCTTTGGGGTCAGTAGGTGTAGGTCACTCCGGTCGTGATCGCGCTGGCAAGCGCGGTTTCTGCCCAGGTGCCTTTGCCACCCGCCGTGCGGATGGCATCAAGCTGGGCCTGGGCAAGCTGGATCTCGTCCATCTGGACGAGAAGCTGGCCGTAGTAGCTGCGGGCCAGGATGTTCTGCGGGTTCAGTGCGATGGCGCGTTCATAGGCGGCGATGCCGTCCTCGATCCGGCCGGTCTGGCGGAGGAGAAAGCCCTGATAGGTCATGACGCGCGAGGTTTCGCCCTCGGTCATCGTGGCGAGGACCGCCAGAGCCTCTTCGGGCCGCCCGGCATAGGCGAGTTCGCGCACGGCGCCGAAGCGCTGGTCGTCGTTGAGGCTGGTGTCCTCGGCCTTGATGCAGGCCTCGGTCTTTTCGTCCCAGACTTCGCCCTTTTCGCACTCTGTCGTCGTCTCGGTGGGCGTCGGCGGTTCGCTGTCATCGGTCCCGGCTGCCCGCGTCAGGGGCGGGGACAGCATGAAGGCGGCGATGGATAGCGTCGCGGCAAGGATCATGCGCATGGGATGCCCTTTCGGCAATTTCCGAAAAGGTAGCATGATTGTCGCCAAGGCAAGAACGGAAACTGCCGCTTGGCCAGCGTCAGACGTTCACGCTTGCGTCAGGTGCCGAAAACCCGGGCAAAGATCGTGTCGACATGCTTGGTGTGGTAGGCAAGGTCGAACTTTTCCTCGATCTCCGCGGGTGAAAGGGCTGCCGTCACCTCGGGGTCGGCCAAGAGTTCGGTCTTGAAGTCCGCGCCCTTCTCCCAGACCTTCATCGCGTTGCGCTGGACGAGGCGGTAGCTGTCCTCGCGGCTGACGCCCGCTTGGGTCGTCGCAAGAAGGACGCGCTGCGACATGACCAGGCCCTTGAACTTGTTCATGTTCTTCAACATGTTCTCGGGGTAGACCACCAGCTTTTCCACGACACCCGCCAGCCGATGCAGCGCAAAGTCCAGCGTCACCGTCGCATCAGGGCCGATGGCGCGTTCGACGGAGGAATGGCTGATGTCGCGCTCGTGCCACAGGGCCACGTTCTCCAGCGCCGGGACGACGGCCATGCGGACAAGTCGGGCCAGCCCTGTCAGATTCTCGGTCAGCACCGGGTTGCGCTTGTGGGGCATGGCAGACGAGCCCTTCTGGCCTGGCGAGAAGAACTCTTCGGCCTCAAGCACCTCGGTCCGCTGCATGTGGCGGATCTCGATGGCGACGTTCTCGATGCTGGAGGCGATAACGCCAAGGGTGGCGAAGAACATCGCATGGCGGTCGCGGGGGATGACTTGGGTGCTGATCGGCTCGGGCGTCAGGCCCAGCATCTTGCAAACATGTTCCTCGACGCGCGGGTCGATGTTGGCGAAGGTCCCCACGGCTCCGGAGATCGCGCCCGTCGCCACCTCTTTGCGGGCGTTTTCAAGCCGTTCACGGTTGCGCTTCATCTCGGCGTAAAAGCGGGCGAAGGTCAGGCCCATTGTCGTGGGCTCGGCGTGGATGCCGTGGCTACGGCCGATGCGGACGGTGTCCTTGTGCTCGTAGGCACGGGTCTTCAGGGCAGCCAGAACACGCTCAAGCGCCTTGAGCAGCAGGTCCGAGGCCCGGACGAGCTGGATGTTCAGCGTGGTGTCCAGCACGTCCGATGAGGTCATCCCCTGGTGGACGAAGCGCGCCTCGTCATTGCCGATGATCTCGGCCAGGTGGGTGAGGAAGGCGATCACGTCGTGCTTCGTGACCGCCTCGATCTCGTCGATGCGGGCCACGTCGAAGGGGACGTCCTTGGCGCGCCAGACGGCCTCGGCATTGGCTTTGGGGATCACCCCCAGCGCGGCCTGGGCGTCGCAGGCATGGGCCTCGATCTCGAACCAGATATTGAAGCGGGTTTCCGGGGACCAGATCGCCACCATCTCGGGGCGGGAATAGCGCGGGATCATCGGGGACTCCGGGACTGAAAGTGTTGCGCCCCCTTAATCCGCGGCCCGTCGGGGTGCAAGCGTCAGGGGAAGGCGGCCATCAGGGCAGGCGGGATGACAAGCGGGGTCACGAGACCGGCAAGGAGTGCGACGAGCGTTGCGGAAAGGGTGGCGCCCACGGCCAGCGTGGCGCGGCCAAGGCCGACCGAAACGCGCGAGAGGGGGATGGAGAGGTGGGCGAAGACTGCCAGCACGGCAAACCCGTAGTAGGCGGCAAAGACGGCAGGCCAGGGGGCCGGGGCATGCAGTCCGGCGGCGGCAAAGGCAAGGTCGGTCTCGGTGCCTTGCCAGCGTGCACCAAGGATCGCGGCAAGGTGGATCAACAGGAACAGGGCCAGATAGCCACCCGAGATGGTCTGCAAGGTCCACCGCATGCGCCGCAGGACCAGCCCGATCCCCAGCGCAAGCTGTGCCCCGACGGCGGCCAGAAGCAGGGGTTCGACCAGTGAATGCCGGTAAATCGTCCGCAGTGACGCCTGCACCGCGCCGTGGACCGCCTGTCCGCCCAGTCCGGCCAGGTGGTTGCCCAGATGCAGCGCGAGGAACAGGGCCAGCAGGACCGCGAGCGCCCGATGCGCGCGCCTCATGCCAGCCCTGCCACCGCCAGCGCCGAGATGCCGAGGAACCCGACCCATTGCGGCAGGACCCAGACGGTGCCTAGCCGCTTCTGCCCATAGGCGAGGAACAGGATCGCCGCGCTGAGGAAAAGGGCCACCGGCAGGGCAGCCAGCGCAAGCGCATGTTTCGGGATGAGTGCTGCCGCAATCAGCGCGCAGCCCCCCAGCGCCATGATGGCTGTCGCCGCATGCCAGACAACCGACCAGACCGCCTTGGCCGGTTCCGGCCAGTGCGAGGTGACCATCGGGCGATGGATCTGACGCCCGCCGGGAAAGATATGGACAAGATCAAGCGCAAATGCGGCCACGCCCGCCGTCAGAAGCCAAGGGTTCATAACAATCTCCATACGGTTACGTATGGACTAGCGGGTGGGCTGGACCTTGTCCATACGGCTGCGTATGTTTGCCTCATGACCGATGCCAAGCCCAAGGCGAAACTTGGCCGGACCGACTGGGTTCTGGCGGCCCTACGTGCGCTGGTGCGCGGGGGAATTGCGGCTGTGAAGGTCGAGGCGCTGGCGCGCGAGATCGGGGCGACAAAGGGATCTTTCTACTGGCATTTCAAGGATCTTGGCGAACTTCATCAGGTGATGCTTGAGCTGTGGGAGGACATCGCCACCCGCCGGATCACGGCAGCGGTGCGGGCATCTGGGCTGGATCCGCGGGGTCAGCTGATGCTGCTGGCCGACATGGTCTCGGTCCGGCCGGGCGAAGCGCTGGGCGGGGTCGAGATCGAGCCGGCGTTGCGCGACTGGGGCCGCAATGACCCCCGCGCCCGCGCTGTGCTGGAGCGGGTGGATCGCCAGCGACTGGAGGATCTTGCCGGGTTCCTGGGTGCGGCGGGCGTCGCGGAGGGCGAACTGTTGCCAAAGGCGCAACTCATTTATGCCGCAGTGATCGGGTTAGAACAGTTGAGATTGACCACCGGGGCCGAGATGGGGCCACCCTTGCGCAGCCTGGTGGCACGGTTGGTCGAGTGACGGGACGAGCGGGCGGGTGATGGAAGACGACAGCAGGATCTGGCAGCAGGTTATCGGCATCGCGCTGGGGCTGGCGGTTCTGGCGCTGGTCGCGGGTTACCTTGGGTTCCTGCATCCTATGGGCGATTCGCTGTCTGTCGGGCGTGGGATCGCGGCGGCGGCGGTGCTGATCCTTGCGGTCTTCGCCAGCTTTGCGGGCCTGCGGATGGCGGCTTTCGTTTCGATGCTGCTGGCGCTTCTGACCGGGGCACAGGTGCTTTTGGCCTACAGCTGGCCGGGCGTGCCGGGGCGCTACACGGTCTACCAGAAGAACATGCTGTACCGGAACGCCGAGCTGCCCGCGCTTGAAGCCGACATCCGTGCGGCCGACGCGCAGATCGTGACTTTGCAGGAAGTTACGGAACCCAACGCCGCGATGCTGGCGCAGCTGGCGGACCTGTATCCCACGCAGCATATCTGTCCGGGGGGCAGGGTGGGGGGACCGGCGGTGCTGACGCGGCTTGACCCCGTGCCGGGCACTGCCTTCTGCGGGCCGAACTTGGCCGCGCTGCAGGTCGTTTCGGGGGAGGAGCGGTTCTGGCTGGTCTCGGTCCACCTGCACTGGCCCTGGCCCTACCAACAGGCGGACCATGTCGAGCTACTGCTGCCGATCCTCGACAAGCTGGAGGGGCCAGTGGTGATGGGGGGCGATTTCAACATGGTGCGGTGGGCGACCTCGGTGACGCGGCTGGCCGAGATCGTCGGGACCCGTCCAGCCGGGCCGACCTTTGGCACGTTCATCGGGCTGACGCCCCTGTTCCCGCTGCCCATCGACCATGTCTTCGCGACCCAGGGCGGCAAGACGGCGTCGCGCCCGGCGCTGGGGTCGGATCACCTGGGTATCCTGGCTGCGGTCGAGATCTGAGGGGGCGGTGACTGCTGCTGGTCGGGCTATGTGCCGGCGCTGCGAAACCGCTGGTCGAAGACTTCGTCACTCCTCGCTGGCCGCACCACCACTGAAGGCGCACAAAGAAGGTTTGGTCACCCCATCAACCGCTCATCGAACGGATAGCGCGTCAGCGTCTCGCAGCCGGTGTCGGTGATCAGCACCTGATCCTCGAGCTTGATCGAGAAATTCCCGCCTTCGGGGCTGACCAAGGCCTCCACGCAGAGGACCATCCCCGGCTCCAGCGCGGCATCAAAGGCGCCGGGCATCCAGCCGTCGGGATAGTGGACATAGGGCCATTCGTCGCAAAGCCCGACGCCGTGCATCTTGCAGGAATACTTCTGCGCCCAGTATTCCGGGGCAAGCTGGTGGCCCTGCATCACCAGTTCCTCGATGGTGACACCGGGGCGCAGGCGGGCCTTGTGGTCGGCGATGTGGTCAAGCGCGTGGTGAAAGGCACTGACCATCGCGTTCGTGGGACGGGCATCCCCCACCCACCAGGTGCGGCTGATGTCGATGCAGAAGCCGTAGGCCCCGATAAGGTCGGTGTCGAAGGCGACGATCTCGTTCGGTTGCACCAGCCGCGGCCCGCATTCCTGAAACCAGGGGTTCGTCCGGGGGCCGGAGGCGAGAAGCCGGGTCTCGATCCATTCGCCCCCGCGCCGGATGTTGGCGGCGTGAAGCTCGGCCCAGATCGCATCCTCGGACACCGTGCCAGAGGGCACGTTGGCGCGGGTAAACGCCTCCATCTCGGCAATTCCTGCCTCGCAGGCATGGTGGGCGCAGCGCATTGCCAGGATTTCGTCGGGGGTCTTCACCGCGCGGACACGTTCGGTGACTTCCTCGCCTTCCTCAACGGTGAACCCGATCGCCTCCAGCGCGCGGAGGCCGTGGACCATGATCTTGTCCACCGCCAGCCGCCGGTTCGTTCCGGCGTGTTCGCGCATCACCTCATCGACCTGCCGCGCAAACCCCTCAGCCGCCTGTTTCCCCGCGTCGCCGGTCGAGTTGTAGAAGAAGGTCGCCCCCGACCGCAGTTCCTTGACCAGCGGGTTGAAGGTCACGAGGAAGGGGGAGTTCTTGTATTCCCACATCACCATGTGCCCGTCGGCGCACAAAAGGCAGGCGCGAAACGGGTTGTGCGTGTTCCACAGCTGCATATTCGTGGTGTCGGTCGCATAGCGGATGTTCAGGGGGTCGAACATCAGAAGGCCGCCATAGTCCCGCGCGACCAGTCCGGCGGTCAGCTTCTTCCACCGATCCTCGCGCATCCGGGCCAGGTTCGGCAATGTCAGCCCCGCCGCCGCCCATTCCGCGAATGCCAATTGCGTCGGCCCGATCTCGACCCGGTCATTGTCGTTCGCCGTCCCGTCGCCCAGCGACGACCCACGCGTGGGGTCGATCTTCCGTCGGTCGCGCTGATAGGTCATTGGCCCCTCCCGTTTTGCCGGAGCTTGCCTCGGCGGCAAGGGCCCGCCTAAGCCAGCCGCGACGTCCTTGGTCGCAAACGTGTAGGTTGCAGCCGCAGTGGCTCCGTGGTCAAAGACCGACATGGCGAACCCGATGCAAGATGCGCCGATCCTGCAGGACCGGATTCCACTCAATCCCTGGGAGCAACCGGCCACCCGCCGGCTTCCCGGCATGCAACCGGTCGAGGGGCGTGACTGGCTGCGGGTGGACGAGGCCTATGCCGGCCAGATGGCGCTCCGCGACCGGCTGATCACGGGCCAGCCCGAGGTCGTGCATGCCTGCCTGCCCGCCGCGCGGCCGGCCGCCGAGGAGCTGTTCCGCAAGGTGATGGACTGGCTGTCCGAGGAGCCAAGCTTCACTGTCGGCGCGGGCGAAGTCACGCGTCCCGACGGCGTGACCGTTGCCTTGGACCCCGCGCAACCTCTGCTCACCCTGGGGCGGCTGGTGCAGCAGGACCTCTGCCTGATGGAGGAGAACGGCACGGAATACGACCTGACCGGCGCGGTGCTGTGCTTTCCGGCCTCATGGACCCTGGCGCAGAAGCTGGGCCGCCCGATGACGGGCATCCACCAGCCGGTGGCTATCTACGACGCGACGCTGGCGGCGCGGGTCCATCGGCTCCTTTCGGCGATCCGGCCCGAGCAGCCCTTGTGGCGGATGAACTTCTTCACCTACGACAGCTTCTACCTGCACCACCCCCGGGTCGAGGGCGACTGGCGGAGACAGCCGACCGGCCGGTCCTATGTCCGCTGCGAGCGCCAGACCCTGGTGCGGTTGCCCGAGACGAAGGCCGTCCTTTTCGCCATCCACACCATCGTCGTGGATGCGGCCCAGCTGACCGAGGCGGATTACGCCGCGCTGCGCGAGGCGATGCATTGACGAAGCTGCTTCTGGTCCTTGCCCATCCGCTGCAGGACAGCCTGAACGCGCGGCTCGCCGCGACGGTCGAGGCCGAGGCCCGGAGCAAGGGCTGGGAGGTGACGCGCTGCGACCTTCATGCCGAGGGCTTCGACCCCCGCCTCACGGCCGAGGAGCGCACGGGTTACTACGGCGACATGCCTGCCACCCTGGCTGCGGAAAAGCGGGACCTGGCTGAGGCGCAGGTGTTGATCCTGGTCTTCCCGACCTGGTGGTTCGGCTTCCCGGCGGTCCTGAAGGGCTGGTTTGACCGGGTCTGGACGCCGGGAGTGGCCTTCGACCATGCGCCGGGTTTCGGCCCGATGCTGCCGCGCCTCGACAAGCTGCGCGAGGTGCTGGCCGTCACCACGATGGGCGCACCGGCCTGGATCGACTGGCTGGTCCTGCGCCAGCCGGTGAAGCGAATCCTGCGGCTGGCGATCCTGAAGCCCTGTGCGCCGAAGGCCCGGCTGACCTGGCGGGTGCTTCACAGCGCAGAACAGGTGTCGGACCTGCGTCTTTCCGCACTTGAAGCCCGCCTGAGGGCAGACCTCACCCGCTTTGAACGGAGACTCTAGATGCCCGGACTGATCCGCCGCACCCTTCTGATTGGCGGTGCCGCCGCAGCTGCCGGGGGCCTTGCGCTCTGGCGTTGGCGGACACCGGGGGCGAATGACATCGCCTATGGCAGCGACACCCGGCAAGTTCTGGACGTGACCTATCCGCGCGGCACCGGACCGGCGCCGATCCTGGTGATGATCCACGGCGGTGCGTTCAAGGTGGGTGACAAGTCGGAGCTGGCGATCTGGCCCGAGGTGCTTGAGGCCGGTATTGCCGTGGTGCGGGTGAACTACCGGCTGTCCGATGCGGCGAAGTGGCCCGCCCAAGGCGAGGATTGCCTTTCGGCCATCGTCCATCTGCAGCGTGAAGGGGCGGCGCTGGGCCTTGACCCTGCGCGGATCGTGCTTCTGGGCCAGTCGGCGGGGGCGTTCCTCGCGGTTTCGACGGCGTTAAGCCTGGTGGAGGTTGGCCTGCGGCCACGCGGGGTGGTCAGTCTCTTCGGGCCGATGGATTTCTCGACGATGGACCAGGACATGAAGACCCTGGGCCGCACGCCGCAGATGGGCTGGACCGATCCGGCGGACAGTGCGGAAAGCGAGCTTCTGGGCTATGCCGTGGGCGAGAACCGCGAGGCGGCCCGGGCGATGGGGCCGGTCGGGCGGCTCTCCCGGTTGCAGGAGCCGCTGCCGCCGATCCTGATCCGCCACGGCGACGCGGACCCGCTGATCGCCGATCTGCAGGCCAAGCGCCTGCGCGAGGCTTGGGTGGCTGCCGATCCGACGGCCGAGGTGGACTACAAACTTGTCCCCGGCGCGGGCCACGGCGGCGAGGCTTTCGAGACCGACCCCGTCAAGGCCGAAGTTCTGGACTTCCTGAAGAAGACGCTTGGCTGACGCCTGCGCTGACATAAGCCCTTTCACCTGGCCCCAAATGTCCCCTGCGGAGCATGCGCGAGCGGCTTTGCGTCCTTCCTGCAAAGCCGCGAGACAAAAGGCTTGCGCGGAACGCGCTTCTTGCAAAACCCGACCCGCACCGGGGAAGGTGTCAGTCGTCCGTCCCGATCTGCCGCAGGTCCCGACCCGCCGCCCAAAGCCACAGCGCCCGGCTCACGCCGTAGGGCAGGGCCAGGATGATGGTGCCCCAGCCGATCAGGTAGCCCGAAACCTGGATCGCACCCTCGGCCACCGGGCCGGGCGGGGCGGGGGGCTGGTCTGGTGCCGGCAGGTTCTGCGGTCTCGGTCCCGCCGCGATCTCGGCGCGGATCGAGGCCAAGGGGTCGTCCCCCGGCTGCAGGACCTGCGGCTCGGCCAGCAAAACGGGGGCGGCATCGCCTGGCGCAGGCACGGGTTCAGGTGGCGGTGACACCGGGGCTGAGGGGCTGGCCGGAGCCCAAAGATGCGGCTGGATCTCTGCCACCAGCGCATTGCCGCGCTTCACATCCTGGTCGGCGGTGGCGCTGGCATGGGACAGGGTCGCCGCCAGGGTCTTGATCCAGCCCGCCACCCGCAGATGCGATGGCACGAGGCTCGCGGCGCGCCCCAGCTTGTCGGCCGGGATCCGGCCCCTGCCGTCCTTCACGTTGACCGCCGCCTGCCGCAGCCCCCGCGCCGCCCAGGCATGGATCGGCGCCACACCCTCGCGCGACAGATGCAGGCTGGCCCGCCCCAGCGCGCGCAGATGGAAGGCTGGCCGCTGCCCGCCCGAGGCCCAGATCTCTGGTCGGGCAGAATCCGGCTTCTTCCGCAAGGGGTCCTTGGCCATACGCGTCCGCCGCTGATTTCAACCGCAGGTTAGCGGCGCGTCGCGGGCTTTCCAAGACGTTTATGACTGCACTGCTGATCCAGCACATTCTCGCGCTTTGGCCACCTGTCCAGCGTGTTCACCAAAGAAGAAGGGCGCCCGAAGGCGCCCTTCCGATCCACTGTCCCGATGGATCAGCAGGAGTAGTACATCTGGTACTCGACCGGGTGGGGGGTGTGCTCGTAGGCGTACACTTCTTCCCACTTGAGGGCCATGTAAGCCTCCAGCTGGTCGCGGTCGAACACGTCGCCGGCCAGGAGGAAGTCCATGTCCTTCTCCAGCTCTTCCAGAGCCTCCCGCAGCGAGCCGCAGACGGTCGGGATTTCGGCCAGTTCTTCCGGCGGCAGATCGTACAGGTCCTTGTCCGAAGCCGGGCCCGGGTCGATCTTGTTCTTGATGCCGTCAAGGCCAGCCATCAACAGAGCTGCGAAGGCGAGGTAGGGGTTCGCCGACGGATCGGGGAAACGGGCCTCGACGCGCTTGGCTTTCGGCGACTCGGTCCACGGAATACGAACGCAGCCCGACCGGTTGCGGGCCGAATAGGCGCGCAGAACCGGGGCTTCAAAGCCCGGGATCAGGCGCTTGTAGCTGTTGGTGCCGGGGTTGGTCAGCGCGTTCAGGGCCTTGGCATGCTTCAGGATGCCGCCGATGAACCACAGGGCTTCCTGGCTGAGATCGGCATACTTGTCGCCCGCGAACAGCGGCTTGCCGCCCTTCCAGATCGACATGTTGACGTGCATCCCCGAGCCGTTGTCACCCTTCATCGGCTTCGGCATGAATGTCACGGTCTTGCCGTAGGCGTGCGCCACGTTGTGGATCACGTATTTGTACTTCTGGATGTTGTCGGCCTGCTCCACGAGCCCGCCGAAGATCATCCCAAGTTCATGCTGGCAGGTCGCCACTTCGTGGTGGTGCTTGTCGACCCGGATGCCCATCCGCTTCATCGTGGACAGCATCTCGCCCCGGATGTCCTGGGCTTCGTCGATCGGGTTCACCGGGAAGTAGCCACCCTTGTGGCCCGCGCGGTGGCCGTAGTTGCCGCCTTCGGTCACGGTGTCGGTGTTCCAGGCGGCAGCCTCGGCGTCGATCTCGTAGGACACCTTGCGGGGGGTCACGGAATAGCGGACGTCGTCGAAGATGAAGAATTCGGCCTCGGGCCCGAAGTAGGCCGCGTCACCGACGCCGGAGGATTTGAGGTATGCCTCGGCCTTCTTGGCGATCTGACGCGGGCAGCGGGCATAGGCCTCGTTCGTGTCGGGCTCGACCACGTCGCAATGCACGCACATGGTCTTTTCGGCGTAGAACGGGTCGATGTAGACCGAGCCCGCATCCGGGATCAGCTTCATGTCGGACTGGTCGAGCGACTTCCAGCCCGCGATCGACGAGCCGTCGAACATGAAGCCTTCCTCGAAGAAATCCTCGTCCACCAGGTCGGCGACCAGCGTCACGTGCTGGAGCTTGCCCTTCGGGTCGGTGAAGCGGATGTCGACATATTCGACCTCCTCGTCCTTCATCAGTTTCAGAGCATTGCTGACTGCGCTCATCATGATGCCTTTTTGTTAGGGTTGCAGTTTGGGCAGGGTGCCCGGTGTTTCAGACCGCGTCGTCGCCGGTTTCGCCGGTGCGGATGCGGATGGCCTGTTCGACGGTCGAGACGAAGATCTTGCCATCGCCGATCTTGTCGGTGCGGGCGGCGGCGACGATGGCCTCGATGGCGGCATCGACCATGTCGTCGGACAGCACGACCTCGATTTTGACCTTGGGCAGGAAATCGACCACGTA
>JAIXSA010000095.1 GCA_027484915.1 Paracoccaceae bacterium
TACGCCCAGCCCGGCCGCCACAGCGCCATCCTCGACGACCACGGCCTCCCCACCCCACGCGGGACGCCGGGAGAACTCGCCGTCTCCACCGACGACCCCGGCCTCATGCGCCACTATCTCGGCCACCCCCCGCCAAAAGGCCCGTGGTTCCGCACTGGCGACGCCGCCACCATGGCCTCCGATGGAGCGATCACCCACCTCGGTCGCAAGGATGACCTTCTGAACGCCGGGGGCTTCCGCGTCTCGCCCGCCGAGGTCGAAGCGGCCTTTCACGACCTCCCCGGCCTTACCGCCTGCGGCGCCACGCAACTGGAACCGACCCCCGGCACCACGATCATCGCGCTCTTCTTTGAGTCCCCCTGCGAAATCGAAGTCCCGACCCTGCGGGAATGCGCCGAAAAGACCCTTGCCCGCTGGAAGCAGCCAAGGCACTACCAGCGCCTTGACGCCCTGCCCCGCACCGGCACCGGCAAGCTGATCCGCAAGGCACTGGCTGCCCAGTACAGGAGACCCGAATGACCACCGCACCGATCCGCCTGGACATCTTCTCCGACCCGGTCTGCCCCTGGTGCTATGTCGGCAAAGCCAACCTCGACCGCGCGCTGGCCGCCAACCCCGACCACCCTTTCTCGATCCAGTGGCACCCCTCCCAGCTGAACCCCGACATGCCCGCCGAGGGCGTCAGCAAACGCGCCTATCTGGAGCAGAAGTTCGGCGGCAAGGACCGCGTCGACGCGATCCACGAACGCCTCCGTGAAGTGGCTCGCAATGCCGGGGTCGACATGAACCCTGACAAGCCGGAACGGATTCCCAACACGCTGAACGCCCACCGCCTGATCCACTGGGCCGGGATCGAGGGCGTGCAGCAAGCCGTGGTGAATGCCCTGATGCGTGCCTACTGGACCGAAGGCCGCGACATCGGCGATCTGCCCACCCTTGCCGACATCGCCGGGGAAAACGGCATGGACCGCGAGGCCACCCTGCGCCTCCTCCAGTCCGACGCCGATGCCGACGACATCGCCGCGCGTGACCAGGACGCCCGCCAAAAGGGCGTCAACGCCGTGCCGACCTTCCTCATCGCCCAGCAATATGTCGTCTCCGGCGCCCAACCGCCCGAGACTTGGGGCAAGGTGATCGAAGAACTGATGGGTCGCGCCGAGTGACCCAGTCCCGCGTCAGCCAGACCGAATTCGTGGCGCTTGTCGCCATGCTGTTTGCCACCATCGCAATCTCGATCGACGCGATGCTGCCCGCCCTGCCGGAAATCGCCGCGACGCTCTCGCAAGATGCCCCCAACGCCGCGCAACTTGTCGTCACCAGCTTCGTCCTCGGGATGGGCATCGGCACCCTCTTCACCGGCCCCCTTTCCGACGCCTTCGGCCGCAAGCGCGCGATCCTAGTCGGCTCCGGCCTCTACGCCCTTGCCGCGCTGGCCTGCTACTTCGCACCCTCGCTCGAAGTCCTCCTTGCCGCCCGCCTTCTTCAGGGCCTCGCCGCCGCCGCCCCCCGCACTGTGGCAATCGCGATGGTCCGCGACCTCTTCTCGGGCCGCGAGATGGCCAAGATCATGTCCTTCGTGATGATGATCTTCACCATCGTCCCCGCCCTTGCCCCCCTGATGGGCCAGGGCATCATCGCCTTGGGCGGCTGGCACGCGATCTTCCTCGCCTACATCCTCTTCGCCGGTCTCTCGATGCTCTGGCTCGGCCTCCGCCAGCCCGAGACCCTCCCGGTCGAAAACCGCCGCCCGCTGCACCTGCGCACTCTCTGGTCCGGCACCAAGCAACTGTTCACGTTCCGCATCGTCGTGGTTTCCACGCTCCTCCAGACCCTGACCCTTGCCTGCCTCTTCGCCACGCTCTCCAGCCTGCAAGGCATCTTCGAGCGCCAGTTCGACCGGGCCGAGACTTTCCCCCTCTGGTTCGGCGTCATCGCCATCGCCTCGATGGGCGGTAGTCTCCTCAACTCCCGCATCGTGATGAGCCTCGGCATGCGCCGCGTCGTTCAGCGCACCTACGCGGCGGTTCTGGTGCTGTCGATCCTGACGCTCGCCACCCTCGGCACCGGGATACTGCACGGAAACCTCAGCTTCGCCATGCAAATGCTTTGGTGCATTGGCCTTTTCTCGATGATGGGCCTGACGATGGGCAACCTCAACGCCCTGGGGATGGAGCCTGTGGGCCATATCGCCGGCCTTGCCGCCAGCGTGATCTCGGCGCTGGCGACCGTCGGCTCGGTGCTGCTCGCAATCCCCATCGGTCTTGCCTTCAACGGCACCTCGACGCCCCTGCTGATCGGCGTCACGGTCCTGACCGCCCTCAACCTGATCCTGGCGTTGAAAACCCTGGGCGAGCCGCGCCGTTAGCCCTTCTTTCCGGCCTTAACCACCTCGGCCAAGTCCCGCGCGATGTTGAAGGCACCCTTTATGCGGTCGCCTTCGGTCTTCATCTCGCCGGTCAGCACGATCTTGTTGCCATTGACCCGCGCGGCGGGCCCTTGGGCCTTAAGGAAATCCACCAGCCCGGCAGGGTTCGCAAACTTGTCGTTGTGGAACTGGATCGTCGCCCCCTTCGGCCCCGCGTCCAGCTTGGAAATCCCCGCCCGCTTGCACATCGCCTTGATGCGGACGATCAGCATCAGGGTGTTCACGTCCTTGGGCAGCGGCCCGAAGCGGTCGATCAGCTCGGCCGCAAACCCCTCCAGCTCCACCTTCGTGGTCAGTGAGGACAGGCGTCTATACAGCCCCAGACGGATGTCGAGGTCGGGTATATACGTTTCGGGGATCATCACCGGCACGCCCAAGTTCAGCTGCGGCGACCAGTCGTCGTCGATGTTCGCCAGCCCCTGCAGCTCACCCGATTTGATCTTGGCGATCGTTTCCTCAAGCATGTGCTGGTAAAGCTCATAGCCGACCTCGCGGATGTGCCCCGACTGTTCCTCGCCCAGCAAGTTCCCCGCCCCGCGGAGGTCGAGGTCGTGGCTCGCAAGGTTGAACCCCGCCCCTAGGGAATCAAGACTCCCCAACAGCCGCAACCGCTTCGTCGCCTGCGGCGTCAACGGCGCGCGGGGCTTTGTCGTCAGGTAGCAATAGGCCCGCGTCTTCGACCGGCCCACCCTGCCCCGGATCTGGTATAGTTGGCTGAGGCCGAACATATCCGCCCGGTGAACAATCATCGTGTTGGCAGTGGGAATATCCAGACCACTTTCAACAATCGACGTCGCCAGCAGCACGTCATACTTGCCATCGTAGAACTGGTTCATCCGGTCATCCAGATCGCCCGCCGCCAACTGGCCGTGCGCGATGACGTAAGACGCCTCAGGCACATGGGTCTTCAGGAAGTCCTCGATCTCTGGCAGGTCGGCGATCCGTGGCACGACATAGAAGGTCTGCCCGCCCCGGAACCGTTCGCGCAGGATCGCTTCCCGGATCGTGATTGTGTCGAATTCGGAAACATAGGTCCGGATCGCCAAGCGGTCCACCGGCGGCGTCGCGATGATCGACAGGTCGCGCACCCCGGCGAGCGACAGCTGCAAGGTGCGCGGGATCGGTGTCGCGGTCAGGGTCAGGACGTGGACCTCGGACCGCATCTCCTTCAGCCGTTCCTTGTGCGTGACGCCGAAGTGCTGCTCTTCGTCGATCACCAGTAGACCGAGCTTCTTGAAGGTGATCCCCTTGGCAAGCAGAGCGTGCGTTCCGACGACGATGTCCACCGTCCCGTCCGCCATTGCCGCCCTTGTGGCATTGGCTTCCTTCGCTGGAACAAATCGCGACAAGGGTTTGACAGAAATTGGAAATCCCCGGAACCGCTCGGCAAAGCTGCGGTAATGTTGCCTCGCCAGCAGCGTCGTCGGGCAGATCACCGCCACCTGCATCCCTGACAAGGCCGCCACGAAGGCCGCGCGCATCGCCACTTCGGTCTTGCCAAAGCCCACGTCGCCCACGATCAGCCGGTCCATCGGCGAACCCTTCTCCAGGTCCGCCACCACATCAGCTATCGCCGAAAGCTGATCGTCCGTCTCCTGATAGGGGAACCGCGCCGCGAAGGCCTCCCAGATCGAATGTGGCGCCTCAAGGATCGGCGCGTGGCGCAGCGCCCGTTCCGCCGCGACCCGCATCAGCCGGTCCGCGATCTCCTTGATCCGCTCCTTGAGCTTGGCCTTCTTCGCCTGCCAGGCTCCGCCACCCAACCGATCAAGCAGGCCCTCCTCATGCCCATATCTCGACAAAAGCTCGATATTCTCGACCGGCAGGTAAAGCTTTGCGTTGTCTGCATATTCCAGCATCACGCAGGCGTGGGGGGCACCCAGCGCCGTGATCGTCTCGATCCCAAGATAGCGCCCGACCCCATGCTCGACATGGACCACCAGATCTCCGGGGCTAAGCGTATCGACCTCGCGCAGGAAGTTGTCGGCCTTGCGCTTCCGGCGGGGTTTGCCGACCAACCGCTCGCCCAGCACGTCCTGCTCGCTGATCACCGCCAACCCCGACGCGACGAATCCCGCCTCCAGCGGCCAGACCACCAGGAAAAGGCCACCCTTCCCCTCCGGCACCTCGCGGAAATCGGCAATCTCCTTCGCGCCGGTGACCCCGTTGTCGACCAGAAGCCCCTTCAACCGTTCCCGTGCGCCGTCCGACCAGGACGCGACGACGACTTGCCCCGTCTTCCCGAGAGCTTGAATATGATCCGCCAAGGCACCGAAAAGATTGATCTTCTCCTGCTGACGCTCTGGAGCGAAATTCCGCCCGACCCGCGCGCCCGCGTCCAGCACGCCCGGTCCCGGTGACTGGGGCAAAGGCGACAGCTGCACCACGCGCGAAGCCGCCAAGGCCGCTTCCCACGCCGCATCGTCCAGATACAGTTCCCCGGCGGGCACCGGCTTGTAGACCGTGTCGATCCGCCCCTTGGCCCCCATCGCCTCGTGGCGGGAGTCGTAGCTGTCCTCGATCCCCTCCCACCGCGCGAGCCGCGCTGCCGTCACCTGGTCGTCCAGCAGCACCGACGCACCGGGCAGGTAATCAAAGATCGCCTCCAGCCGCTCATGGAAGAACGGAAGCCAATGCTCCATCCCCTGGTGCTTCCGGCCGGCGCTGACCGCCTCGTACAACGGGTCGTCCGTCCCCGCCGCGCCAAAGGAGATCCGATAGTTCTGCCGGAACCGCGCAATTGCCGCGTCATCCAGGATCACCTCGGAAACGGCGGAACATTCGACCCTTTTCAGCTTTTCCGTCGTCCGCTGCGTTTCGGGATCGAACCGCCGCGCGCCGTCCAGCACATCGCCAAAGAAGTCCAGCCGGATCGGCCCCCCGCGCCCCGGCGGGAAGATGTCCACGATTCCGCCGCGCAAAGCATAGTCCCCGGGTTCGGCCACGGTAGAGACGGGCGTGAACCCCATCCGGGCAAGGAACCCCTTCAGCCGCTGCTCGTCGACGCGTGTGCCGACGTCGGCCCGGAAGGATGCGGCCCGCACCACTTCCCGCGTCGGCACCTTCTGCGTTGCGGCGTTCAGCGTCGTCAGCAGCACGAAGGGCCCCGGCAAGCCGTCGGCCAGCACCGCCAGCGTGGCCATCCGCCGCGCCGATATCTCCGGGTTCGGGCTGACCCGGTCGAAGGGCAGGCAGTCCCAGGCCGGGAAGTCCAGCACCGCCACCTCGGGTGCCATCACGGCCAGGGCCGCCCGCATCGCCTCGGCCCGTTTGTCGTCGCGCGCCACGTGGACGACCGGCTGGCCGCGCGACAGTTCGCGGACCAGGATCCGGGCGTCGAAGCCCTCGGGCGCACCGCCCATCAAGATGCGTTCGGCTGTCATGGTTCCCAAGGACCCCGGTCAGACCCGGTCAGTTGAGGATGGACACGCTGATGTTTTGCCAGGTGCCGTAGAAGGCGGTCACAGTGATGGACAGCATGCCGATCACCTGCACCACCCGACGGTGAATGGTCAGCCTGCGGAAAAGTGCCTCGCCGGTGGCGGCCTCGGCGACGATCCGCCGGCTGGCGCGGACCGAGGTCCAGACCACCAGCAGGATCGGCGCAAACAGCAGAACTACGGCCTGGGCAAACTCGACGTCATACCAGAAGCCCAGGACCAGAAGGGCTGTCAGCCAGAACGCCGCCAGCGCCACCATGAGAAGTGCGCCGCTGTCGACGACGTGCAGAAGCCGGTTGATGTTGATCCGGACCAGGTCCTCGACATCCGCCTGGGCCTGCCCACCCTCGCGCCGGGCGCGCTGGATCATGTCATGCGGCACGCCCAGCACCCAGTGACTGACCGAGGACCACAGCGCCGCCAGGGCGATCCAGTACCACAGATTGGAGAACGACCTCAGGTCGATGACTTCAAGCGCCGTATCCAGGACATCCAACTGTCCGGTCTCCTTCGTGTATCGCCGTGCCCTGCATAGATATCTTGAGGCGGCTCTCTTTCCATGTCAGGCAGAAGCAAAAGCCGCAAGTCCCTTGAACGCCGACTCTGGAGCCAGCCGATGCAGCCGACGCAAGCCGCCCACCCGATGACCCGCTTCCGCCGCTTGCGCCGCACCGCCGCCCTGCGCAGCCTGGTGCAAGAGAACACGCTGACGACGGGCGACCTGATCTGGCCGGTGTTCCTGTGCGACGGGGTGAACCAGCGCCAGCCGGTGGCCTCGATGCCTGGGGTGGAACGCCGCTCGCTCGACCTGGTGGTCGAGGCGGCGGCCGAGGCGGCGGCGCTTGGAATACCTGCGATCTGCCTCTTTCCCTACACCGATCCCGCGCTGAAGACCGCAGCCTGCGAAGAGGCCTGGAACCCCGAGAACCTGACAAACCGGGCGATCCGCGCGATCAAGTCGCAGGTGCCGGACATCGCGGTGATGACCGACGTCGCGCTCGACCCCTACAACGCCTTCGGCCATGACGGGCTTGTCGTCGACGGCATCATCCTGAACGACGAGACGGTCGAAGCCCTGGTGAAGATGGCGCTGGCCCAGGCCGAGGCGGGGGCCGACATACTTGGGCCGTCGGACATGATGGACGGCCGCATCGGTGCGATGCGCGCGGCCCTGGAAGCCGCCGGCCACAAGGACGTGTCGATTCTCAGCTACGCCGCGAAATATGCCAGCGCCTTCTACGGCCCGTTCCGCGATGCCGTGGGGGCTTCGGGCGCGCTCAAGGGCGACAAGAAGACCTACCAGATGAACCCCGCCAACAGTGACGAGGCGATCCGTCTGGTCGCCCGCGACCTTGCCGAGGGCGCGGACATGGTGATGCTCAAGCCCGGCATGCCCTATCTCGACATCTGCCACCGCGTGAAAGAGGCCTTCGGCGCGCCGACCTTCGCCTACCAGGTCTCCGGCGAATACGCGATGATCCAGGCTGCGGCGCAGAACGGCTGGATCGATGGCGAGAAGGCGATGGTCGAAAGCCTGATGGCCTTCAAGCGCGCCGGTTGCGACGGGATCCTGACCTATTTCGCGCCAGCTGTGGCGAAGCTGCTGCGGGGCTGAGGCAGGCTGTCTCCCTCCGGCCCGAAATTCCTTTCGCCAGAGATTTGCCCCTGGCCGGACCGATACAGTCAGCTCAGCAACCCCTGCACCGTGTTCGTCAGGTCGTTCAGCGAGAACGGCTTCGGCAGGAAGACCGAGTTCGGGACCCGCGCCTGGTCCTCGGCCAGGCCGTCCTCGGTATATCCCGATATGAACACCACCTTGACGCCCGGCCGATCCAGATGCGCGCGACGGACCCAGGCCGGACCGTCCATCCCCGGCATCACCACATCGGTGACGAACAGATCCACGTGCAGCGTCTTGTCCGCCAGCTTTGCCAGCGCCTCCTCTGCGTTCGCCGCCTCCAGCACCGTGTAGCCGCGCAACGACAGCGCCCGGCTGGCGAAGGCACGGACCGAGGCCTCATCCTCGACCAGAAGGATCACCCCCTCGCCCTGCTTCATCGCGATGCGGCGCACTTCGGCCGCACGAGACTGCTCCTCACCCTCATAGACCGGGAACCAGAGCGAAAAGGTCGTGCCCTGCCCCACGACCGAATCGACAAAGATATATCCGCCCGATTGCTTGACGATCCCGTAGGCCATCGAAAGCCCCAGCCCCGTGCCCTCGCCCACACGCTTTGTCGTGAAGAAGGGCTCGAAGATCTGCCGCAACTGATGCTCGGGGATGCCGATGCCGTGATCCTCGACCCGGATCACCGTGTAGTCGCCTGCCGGCACCGTGGCCCGGTCGCGCTTCATGTCCTCGGCCAGCGTAACGGGCTCGGTCTCGATCCGGATCCGGCCCCCGTTCGGCATCGCGTCGCGCGCGTTCACTACCAGGTTGATCAGCACCTGCTCGATCTGTCGCTTGTCGGCCCGGATCTTGCCCAGCACCTTGCCCACATCCCGCCCCAGGTGCCCCAGCGACAGCCCGACCTTGTCGACCATCAGCCGGTTCAGAAGATGCGTCAGGTCCGCCAGCACATCCTCAAGGTCGATCACTTCGGGGTTCAACGTCTGCTTGCGCGAAAAGGCCAGAAGTTGCCCCACCAGCGAGGCCGCCCGGTTCGCATTCTGGCGGATCTGCTCAAGGTCCGCGAAATCGCTGTCCTCGCGGCCGTGGCGCAAGAGCAGAAGGTCGCAATGGCCCGAGATTGCTGTCAACAGGTTGTTGAAATCATGCGCGATTCCTCCCGCCAGCTGCCCGATGGCCTGCATCTTCTGGCTTTGCGCGAACTGTGCCTCCATCGTCTTCAGCCGCGTGGCGTCGTTCAAGATCGCCAGCCCCCCCGGCCTCCCGCCGTCGACATACCGGCGCAGCGTGATCTGCAGGAACCGCGCCTCATCCCCGCGAACGCGCAGCACCTCCGAGCCGCCGGGATGCCGCCCCGCGACCACATCCGCCAGCCATTCCGACACCGGCCGCCCCAGACCCTCGAACAGGTCGTGGAACATCGCCGCCCGGATCTCGCCCGTCCACATCAGCTCGCGCGCGGCGAAGTTCGCGTTCCGCATCACCCCGTCTGGACCGAAGGTCATGATCGCGACCGGCACCTCCTCAAGGTCGCCGCCCACTGCAACCGCCGGCGGGCGGTCGGGCCGCTCGGCCAACTGGCCATCACGCGGCAGCTCCACCTCGTCGGTGCGCCAGAAGAAGCGGTCCTGTGTCGCCCGATGCACGGTCAGACGAAGGACATGGCCGGGACCGGGCAGGTCCTCGCGCGCCGCGCCGTCTGCCTCTGCTGCCTTCTGCAACCGCAGCAGCAATTCTCCCGGGTTCAGCGCATGCCGCTCCAGCGCCTGGTGCAGCGCACGCACATCGGCCCCGAACCGCGCCTCCGCCGCCTCGTTGCGCAGGACAACACGGCCGACAGGATCGGTCAGGAAACAGGGGGCCGGATCCCCGGCCATCATCGCGAAAAGGGCAAGCTGCGCTTCCGCGTCGGGCTGTCGGGACAGCAACAGCCAGACCGCGATTCCAAGACCGACCGCAATCAGGACCAGACCGGCCATCAGCCGCGACAAACTGTCCGTCCCACCGCTCAGCGCCCAGGCCAGCACCAGGCCAACACCTAGGACCCCCAGGGTCAGAAGCACACCCAGTCCGACGCGCTCAACCCGCTCCCGACCTGTCAATAACGGCCCTCCACCATGCACTTTCCCGTGCTGGACAGGTTCGGACCATCGCCGCACAAGGTTAATTGACAGTTAATGCTGCCTGGAAGCACGTCCAGGTTGCATCGGAATTGTCAGCTTCTCTGCAGAAGTGCAAGAAAGAAGCCGTCGCCGCCCTGCAAGGGGGTGAAGGCGTGGTCGCGCTGCAATCTCCAGCCGGGGTGCCGGGCCAGAAAGGCCTCGACCTGCCCGCGATTCTCGCTCGGCAGCATCGAGCAGGTGGCATAGGCCAGCCAGCCGCCGTCCGCGACCATCGGTGCCACCCGGTCCAGTATCGCGGCCTGGGTGACCAGGATCTGGTCCAACGCCGCAGGTGTCAGCCGCCATTTGCCTTCAGGGTCGCGCCGCCAGCTGCCCGAGCCGGAACAGGGTGCATCGACCAGCACCAGATCGTAGGGTGCGCCCGCCTCGGGCCGTTCGCTCAACGTGACCGACACCCCGGCCCGCTTCGCCCGCTCTGGCAGATCGGCCATCCGCCGCGGGTTGGCGTCATGCGCCAACAGCTTCAGCCGCGCCCGCGCCGCCATCGCGATCGTCTTGCCGCCCCCGCCCGCGCAATGATCCAGGACCTTCATCCCGTCCGTCAGCGGCAGCGCCTCGACCACCGCCTGCGACGAGACATCCTGCAACTCCACCCACCCATCGCGGTATGCCCGAGCGTTCTGGATTTTCCGCGCGTTCTCCGTGACTTCCAGAGAGTCTTTCGCATTCGGATGTGGCCGCGCCCCGATCCCGTCCTCCGCAAGCGCCGCCACGGCCCCCGGCACGTCGGTCTTCACCCGGTTCGCCCGCAGGAAAACCGGAGCGCGGGAACGCAGCGCCTCTGCCACCGCCGTGAAATCCGCCCCCAACCCTGCGCGCAACTCCGGGACCAGCCACTCGGGCAGGTCCAGCAGTTCTGTCGCGTCTGGTTCGCGCCCGGCGTCCGCCGCGTCCGGAACGGCCGGAGCGTGCCCCTCGCCCGAAAACAGCACCTCTTGCCCCGCCTCGCGCATCAGGCCAAGGACCAGTCCGCGCCCCGTCAGCCCACCGCCCCGCGCGGCAGCCGAGGCCCGCCGCCGCAAGGCGTCGTAGACCAGATCGCGCACCGCAGCCCGGTCGCCGGACCCGGCAAACCGGCTGGCGCGGCCCCAGTTGGTCAGCGCCTTTTCGGCAGGCTCGCCCGCCGCCAGGACCAGGTCCAGGACGCCGATCGCCGCTGAAAGTCGTGCCGAAGGTGTCATGCGATTCCCTCTTCGCGGGGTCCGATGCCTGATCCCCGGTTTTCCCAGGCGCGACAAGCCGGAATGCGCCGAGTGGCGACCGATCTGCCACAGGTCCGACGAAATCAGGTCCCAAGCTTGACGCACTGGTCCGCGATGCACCAGTATTCACGAATGGTATTATGTATTTGGAGGATTGAATGAAAAAGACTCTGACAGCCACGCTGATGGCTGCGCTTGCTGCTCCTGCAATGGCAGGTGGACCGGTGTTGTTGGAAGATACGGAAGTCGCGGCCGAGCGCCCGGCCTCGAACATCATCCTGCCGCTCATCGCCGTCGTCGCCATCGGCCTTCTGATTGCTTCGGACGACGACCCGGCTCCGACCTGCGTGAGCTGCTGACCGCGATCTCGATCCGACCGGACATCGAAAGCGCGGACCTCTCTTCGTGACCCCAGGTCCAACGTCCTCCGAAGACACGGATTGGGAGGCTGCGTACCATGACCGCATCTACCCCGCTTTCGCCGTCCCCGGCGGAGGACATCCTGCTCCGCGCTGCATCTTCGTCGTGGGCCACCAGGGCTGCGGCAAGACCACCACACTCAACCGCCTCTTGGCCGAACTTGGCCCCGAGCGCACCCAGCGGATTGTGCCCGACGAGTTGTTCGCCAGCTTGGACTGGCTGCATGCTCCCACGCCCCAGGCGCGGACGCTCCGCGAAGCCTATCGACAGACCCATACCGCAATCCACTGCCAGTACCTCGCCGACCACGCCGTCGCGCGGCGGGCGCATATCCTGTGGGAGCGCGCGATCCCCGGCAACATCGAGCGCATCGCCCTTGCCCTGCGGCAACTCGGCTATCGGGTGGAATGCCTTGTCCTCGCCACCCCGGTCGAGGAAAGCTGGCTCGGCACACTGCGCCGCAGCCTGACGAACCCGACCGGGGGACCAAATGTGATGCGCATCGGCTGGCCACTCCTCGCCGAAACCGCGCTTCGCTGGCCCGCCCTCCTTGACCGTCTGGAACGAAACCTGACCTTCGACCGGATCAGCATCATCGACCGCGCAGCCGAGACCTGCTTTGAGAACGCGGTCACTGGCCCTCCCGACCGCCGGACCTGGACCGGGACGCCCTTCGCCTTCGAATCACTGATGGTCGAACGCGCGCGCCCGCGCACAGAGGCCGACCTTGCCGCCCTTTCCACCGACTGGCAGTCACTTCGACCATTTGTCGTCGCCGCCGATCACGAGGCCTGGCCCGCCCAGGACATCGCCGCCTTTGACGCCCATCTTAGGGCCGTCCTCACCGACCCCGGAACCCGCTTCGACCTGAACGCGCCCAACCCGGACCCCGCCGCCGCCCGTGCCTGGATGGCCCGCCTGACAGACGATCTCTCCGCTGTCCTCGCCGGTCCCGAGATCAAGGCGCAGCCAGCGCTGGCAGAACGCAGCCAGCGCCTCCTTCAGCTTGTCGGCCAGCTTGCTGGTCAGCCGACCCGGTAGTTCGGGCTTTCCCGCGTGATCTGCACGTCATGGACATGGCTTTCCTTCAGCCCCGCCCCGGTGATCCGCACGAACTGGCACTTGGTCCGCATCTCGGCCACGGTCGCACAACCCGTGTACCCCATCGCCGCGCGCAAGCCCCCGACCATCTGGTGAATGACCGCCGCGGCCGAGCCCTTGTAGGGCACCTGCCCCTCGATCCCCTCGGGCACCAGCTTGTCCGACGCCGCATCCTTCTGGAAATACCGGTCCGCCGACCCCCGCGCCATCGCGCCCAGGGACCCCATCCCGCGATAGGCCTTGAACGACCGCCCGTTCCACAGGATCACTTCGCCGGGGGACTCGTCCGTCCCCGCAATCGCGGATCCAACCATCGCGCAGGACGCCCCCGCCGCGATCGCCTTGGCGAAGTCGCCGGAATACTTGATCCCGCCGTCCGCGATCACCGGAACATCCCCCGCCGCCCGCGCCGAATCCATGATCGCCGTCAGTTGGGGAACACCCACGCCCGCCACGATCCGCGTCGTGCAGATCGACCCCGGCCCGATGCCCACCTTCACCGCATCCGCACCCGCGCCGATCAGCGCCCGCGTCGCCTCGCCGGTGGCCACGTTCCCCGCCACCACCTGCACCGTATTGGACAGCCGCTTGATCCGCTCCACCGCTCGGGCCACGCCTTCCGAATGCCCGTGCGCCGTGTCGATCACGACCAGATCGACGCCTGCATCGATCAGCGCCTGCGACCGGTCAAACCCCGCATCCCCTACTGTAGAGGCCGCAGCGACCCGCAGCCGCCCCAACTCATCCTTGCAGGCCTGCGGGTTCAAGACGGACTTCTCGGTGTCCTTCAACGTCAGCAGGCCCGTCAGCTTTCCCGCGCCATCCGTCACCAGAAGCTTCTCGATCCGCCGCGCCTTCATGAGGCTGATCGCCTCGGCCCGGTCCACCGGCTCGCGCAGCACTGCAAGGTTCTCCGATGTCATCATCACCTTGACCGGCGTCCTGTCGTCGCTGGCAAAGCGCATGTCGCGGTTGGTCACGATCCCCAGCACGCGGCCCTTGTCGTCCACCACAGGGAAGCCGGTGATCGAATAGCGCTCCATCAGCACTTTCGCATCTGCCAGCGTTTGATCCGGCGTCAGCGTGATCGGCTGGTAGACGACGCCGCTCTCAAAGCGCTTCACCCGTCGCACTTCGCGCGCCTGCGCCTCGGGGTCGAGATTGCGGTGGATCACCCCGATCCCGCCCGCTTGCGCCATCGCAATCGCCATCCGGCCCTCGGTCACCGTGTCCATCGCGCTGGAAAGCAGCGGGATGTTCATCCGGATCGCCTTCGTCACGAAGGTCGCGGTATCCGCATCCGACGGCAGGACGCTCGATGCCGCAGGCACCAGAAGCACGTCGTCAAAGGTGAGAGCCTCACGAATCTCCATGGGTATTCCCTCCGGGAGCAAGCGTCGTTTGGCGGTTCCCCTTTTCACGGGGCCGCCCACTTTGCAAGGCCAAATCCGCCCCTTGCCGCGGCCCGCGCCACATGCAGATTAGCCGGGACACCAAAGGACACCCCATGCGCGTCGCCATCGTCGAGAACACCCGGATCACCCACCACGGCCAGGTCGGAGTCGCCCTGCACGAACAGGCCGCGCTCATCGACCTTTGGAAGCCCTGGGCCGACAACCGGCTGCCCACGACCGACGCGGCCGATGCGCTTGTGGTCTTCGGCGGCGAACAGTCCGCCCGCGACGACCACACCCACCCTTACCTGCCTGCGCTGGCCGACCTCATGGCCGCCTACACCGCGGCCCAGAAACCCGTCCTTGGCATCTGCCTCGGCTCCCAGCTCCTCGCCCGCGCCTTCGGGGCGGAAAACCACCTCGGCACCGCGCCCGAATTCGGCTGGGTCGATGTCACCCTGACCGACGCAGGCCGCGCGGACCCCGTCCTGTCACGGGTCCCGGAAACCTTCCCCATCTTCCAGTGGCACTCCGACACCTTCACTCTGCCCGACGGCGCCACCCACCTCGCCCACAGCGCGACCGCCCGGCACCAGGCCTTCCGCATCGGCCGCGCGACCTATGGCACGCAATTCCATTTCGAGGCGAGCCGTTCCGTCGTCCGCGACTGGTCGCAGACCTTCCCCGAGGCGACCGAGCGCATGTCCCCCGGCTGGTCCCGGACCCACGCCGAGCTTGCCCGGACACGGGGGCAAGAGGCCGACGCCCACGGCCTGACCCTCGCCCGTGCCTGGGTCAGCCTGATCTGACACAAGTCTCTTTCGTCTTTGCCCAAATATCCCGGGGGTTTGGGGGCAGCGCCCCCATCATCCGAGGAGGAGGCGAAGCGCGACGACGAGACAAAAGACTTGCGCGTCAGCGCTCAATCTGAAAACCGCCCTTGACCCTCAGGCCTCGGCCGCGTTCGTCACCGCCGCCAGCTTGCCCCCCGGCCAGCGTTTCAGCACCCACCAGGAAATCGCCGGGATCACGCCCAGCCCCACCGCGACCAGCGCCAGTCCCGGCCAAAGCCAGGCCGCGCCCGCCACCAGCATCGCGCTCGCCATCGCGGCCAGCGGAAAGGTGAAGGACCCCCACATGGCCGACGGCCCTGATTCCGTCAGCCAGCGCCACGCTGTCAGCAGCAGGATCGCGTAGACTGTCCCCAGCCCCAGGAAAAGCGCGGCCATAACCGGTTTGCCAAGAAGCTCCGCAACCACTGCCAGCAGCGCCGCCGGGGCCAGATGGATCGCCAGCAAGGGCCGCAAGGGCGCGGGCGGCACCAAGGCGGCAAACTGCCTCAGGCTCAAGCCCCAGATCGCCACGGCCACCGGGACCACCGCCCAGAACAGCGCCTCGGCCACGACCGTCCATCCCAGCGCCAGCGCCGGGCCTGCCGCGACGATGACGCCTACAAGACTCAGGTGCAGCGTTGGGTTCACCGCCCGCGCCTCGGGCGGCAGACCCGCAAGAAGCCGGATCAAAAGCAGTGCCAGCACCAGATGCCCCACCAGCGCCGCGACCAGCAGCACTGCTCCAAGCGGGGCGCTGTAGACATTGACCAAGCCTGCCGCCGCCATCCCGCCCATTGTCCAGGCCGCCACCCCCGACCGCCCCGGCAAGACCCGCAGGTCCTCCAGCACCACGCCGGGCCGCCGCGCAAGCTTCACCGCATAGGCTACCGCCGCAAAGGCCCACAGCGCGACCACCAGTCCCGCCATCAGGTCCGCAAGCCCCTGGTCCCAGCCCAGTCGCCCCAGCGCCAGCCTCAGGGCCGACGCCAACCCAAGCAGCCCCAGGATCGACGGAAAGACGATCGGAGGCATCCTCGCGAACAAGGCAGGCCGCCGCGGCGGGAACTCCGGCGGCGAAAACCGCCTGGGGCGCGGTTCAA
>JAIXSA010000012.1 GCA_027484915.1 Paracoccaceae bacterium
TGACCCGGCAGGCCAAGCAGGCGGCCCGGTATCGCGAGATTTCCGAGGAGTTGCGGAAGTCGGAAGGGATGCTTCTGTGGCGCCGTTGGCGCGAGGCGGACGAGGCGCGGTCGCAGGCGGAAGCGGCGCTGCGCGAGAGGCTGATCGCGCAGTCGCAGGCCGAAGCGGCGTCGCGGGGTGCGGGCAAGGCGCGGGAAGCGGCGGAAGATGCGCTGCCGCCGAAGCGCGAGGAAGAGGCGATTGCCAGCGCCATCCTGCAGCGGCTGGTCCTGCAGCGCGACGCGCTGGGCGACCAGGAGGCGCGGGCCTTGGCCCAGATCGACGCGCTGAAGGGCCGGATCGATCAGCTGACGCGCGACATGGAGCGCGAGGCAGGCCTGAACCGCGACGCGGGCGAGGTGATTGAGCGGCTTGAATGGGAGATCGAGCAGCTCGCCCGCGCCCATGACGGGCATGAGGAAAAGCTGGCCGAGGCAGTGGAGGCCGCGCGCGAGGCCGGGGCGGTGCTGGCAGAGCGCGAGGCGTCGCTGTCCGAACTGACCGAAGACGCGGCGCGGCTGGCGGCGCGCCACCAGTCGACGCAGCGGATGCTGGCGGATTCCCGGTCGGTGCTGGAGCGGGCAGAGGATCAGGCGTCGGGCGCCCGCGAGGCCGTGGCCTCGGCGGCTGGCGCGCTGGAGGCTGCGGGCGAGGCGTTCGAGGCGGCCGAAGAGGCGCAGGAAGCCGCCCTCGCCGAAGGTGAGGCGACCGAGGCGGCGCTGGAAGCGGCCGAGCTGGCACGGGGCGAGACGCAGGGGCGTGAAGCCGAAGCACGCGCGGCCCGGTCCTCGGCCGAAGGTGAGGCCAACGCGCTGCGGGCCGAAGTCGCTGCCCTGGCGCGTCTGGTCGAACGGGAGTCGCAGGCCGGGCATCAGCTTCTGGACCGGCTTGAGGTCGAACCGGGCTACGAAAAGGCCTTGGGCGCGGCGCTCGCCGATGATCTGCGGTCGCCCGAGGTCGAGGGTGAGGGGCGGTCTGGCTGGGCCGTGCTGCCGCCCTATGCCGACGCGCAACCCCTGCCCGCGGGGGCCAGGCCGCTGTCGGCGCATGTGAAGGCTCCGCCGGTCCTCGCGCGGCGGCTGTCGCAGATCGGCTTCGTCACCCGCGCTCAGGGGTTTGCCTTTCAGTCGGGGCTGCGACCCGGCCAGCGGCTGGTCAGCATCGAGGGTGACCTCTGGCGCTGGGACGGGTTCCGCGCTGGGGCAGAGGATGCGCCCTCGGCGGCGGCGTTGCGACTGCAGCAGCTGAACCGCCTGGTGCAGCTGAAGCGCGATCTTGAGGATGTCGCGGCCCGGGCCGAAGGCGCGCGGCAGGCGCATGAGGCGTTGCAGGCGCGGCTGGCGGCACTGGCGACGGCAGACCAGCGGGCGCGGGACGCGCGGCGGGCTGCGGACGCGCGGCTGGCCGAGGCGAACCGGGCCCTGGCGCGGGCCGAGGCGGATCGGTCCATCGCAGGTGGCAAGCTTGAGGCGGCAAGGCTGGCCGTCAGCCGGTTCGAGGACGAGGCGATGGCCGCCCGCGCCCGCCTGAAAGAGGCCGAGGCGGCGGTGGCGGATCTGGGGGATCTCGACGCCGCGCGGGGTGCCGTGGAGGCCGCGAAGATCACGGTGGAGGCCGCGCGCATCACCATGATGACCCGCCGCTCGGCTCAGGACGAAGTGCGCCGCGAGGGAGAGGCCCGCGTCCGGCGGCGGCAGGAGGCGGTGAAGGAGCTGTCGGGCTGGAAGCACCGGTTGGAAACCGCATCGCGCCGCACCGAGGAACTGACCGAACGGCGCACCGAGACCGAGGAAGAACTCGCCGAGGCGATGCTGGCCCCCGAAGAGATCGCCGCCAAGCGGGATGAGCTTGTCGATGCCATCGCCGAGGCCGAGGAGCGCCGCCGCAAGGCCGCCGACGCGCTGGCAGAGGCCGAGGGCGCCCTGCGGGAGGCGTCGATGGCCGAACGCGAGGCCGAACGCCTGGCCGGTGAGGCCCGCGAAACCCGCGCCCGGGCCGAAGCCCGTCTGGATGCCGCGCGCGAGGGCGTTGCCCTGGCGGCGGAGCGGATCGCCGAGGAGGACGATCGGACCCCCGACGAGCTTCTGACGTCCCTGCGCACCGACCCTGACAAGATGCCGGACGCCGAGACGCTGGACCAGGATGTCAGCCGCCTGAAACGCCAGCGTGAGGCTTTGGGCGCCGTGAACCTGCGGGCCGAAGAGGACGCGAAGACGGTCGAGGCCGAATATGACGCGCTGGCTGGCGAAAAGGCGGACCTGGAAGAAGCGATCAAGAAGCTCCGCGCCGGGATCGCGGGCCTGAACAAGGAAGGCCGGGAGCGTCTGCTGACCGCCTTCGAGCAGGTCAATGCGAACTTCTCGACCCTCTTCACCCACCTCTTCGGCGGGGGCGAGGCGCGGCTGGTGCTGGTTGAATCCGACGATCCGCTGGAGGCGGGGCTGGAGATCCTCTGCCAACCGCCGGGCAAGAAGCTGGCGACGCTCAGCCTTCTTTCGGGGGGCGAGCAGACCCTGACGGCGCTGGCCCTGATCTTCGGCGTCTTCCTGGCGAACCCGGCCCCGATCTGCGTCCTTGACGAGGTCGACGCGCCCCTCGACGACGCCAACGTCACCCGCTTCTGCGATCTCCTGGACGAGATGACCCGCCGCACCGACACCCGCTTCCTGATCATCACCCACCACGCCGTGACGATGGCCCGGATGGACCGCCTGTTCGGCGTGACGATGCAGGAACAGGGGGTCAGCCAGCTGGTCAGCGTCGACCTCAAGAAGGCCGAGGCGCTGGTCGCATAAGCGCCGGACACGGTATGGGTTGGTTAACCGTCCAGCTTTACCCCTGATCCCGCCGCAAACCCTTGCGGTGAACGGAGGTGAGGAAACTGGAGGAAAAGCACTACCGAAAGTGGATGGTGTGGATTGCAGCGGCAACGCTCTTGGTCGCCATCATCCGCCTTCTGATCGGGGCCTGACCCTGAAATGAAGGAGACCCGGCGGGGGAGGCACCCCGCCGGGTCGTTTTCAAGGTGAGGACCCTGAAAGATAGTCACTACCGAATGCCGAGAATGATGGGCA
>JAIXSA010000041.1 GCA_027484915.1 Paracoccaceae bacterium
CTCGCCACGATCGTCGCCAACATCCTGCGCGGCAAGAACAAGCCGACCTTCACCCCCCACATGGACATGGGTGACAATGTCATCGTCATCAACGCCGACAAGGTGCAGATGACCGGCAAGAAGCGCGACGACAAGGTCTACTACTGGCACACCGGCCACCCGGGCGGCATCAAGCAGCGCACCGCGCGGCAGGTGCTGGAAGGCAACCACCCCGAGCGTGTGGTGGAAAAGGCCGTCGAGCGCATGATCACCCGCAACCGCCTGGGCCGTCAGCAGATGACGAACCTGCGCGTCTACGCCGGGGCCGCCCATCCGCATGAAGCACAGCAGCCCACCGTTCTGGACGTCAAGGTCCTGAACCCGAAGAACACCCGGAGCGCGTGATCATGGCCGATATCAAATCCCTCGATGACCTGAAGTCGGCTGTCGGTTCTGCCCCCACCGCCGTGGAAGCTGCCCCCCGCGTTCCGGTCCGCGACAAGCTCGGCCGTTCCTACGCGACCGGCAAGCGCAAGGACGCGGTCGCCCGCGTCTGGGTCAAGCCGGGTTCCGGCAAGGTCGTGGTCAACGGCAAGGAAATGGCGGTCTACTTCGCCCGTCCCGTGCTGCAGATGATCCTGAAGCAGCCCTTCACCGTCGCCAACGTGGAAGGCCAGTTCGACGTCTACGCGACCGTCGCCGGTGGCGGCCTCTCGGGCCAGGCCGGTGCCGTGAAGCACGGCATCTCGAAGGCACTGCAGCTTTATGAGCCCGCCCTGCGCGGTGCGCTGAAAGCAGCAGGCTTCCTGACCCGCGACAGCCGCGTCGTCGAACGGAAAAAGTACGGCAAGCCGAAGGCCCGCCGCTCGTTCCAGTTCTCCAAGCGCTAATTGTTTTCGTAGGGTGTGCTACAGCGCACCTTCTGAAAGGCCCGCCCTGGTGGCGGGCCTTTTGCGTTGGGCCAATTGCTGCCGCCTGCGCCAGGCGGATGACGCTCGCCGGTCCGATCCGCGCTAGACTTCCCGCCTTGCAACGATGGAGGTCCACATGATCTCGGTTCGGTACATCGTGAACGACGTCGCGGCTTGCGTAGGCTTTTACCGCGACATCCTTGGCTTCAAAGTCGAGATGCATCCGGGTCCCGGTTTCGCCTCGCTCACGCATAGGGACCTGCGGCTTCTCCTGAATGCTCCGGGGCAGGGCGGTGCAGGTGTAGCCGGGGGCACACCGCAACCCGGCGGCTGGAACCGCTTCCAGATCGCGACGGACGACCTTGACCTTCTGGCCGCTACTCTGCGTGGCAGGGGTGTGACGTTCCGGGGCGATATCGTCGAGGGCCGGGGCGGTCGGCAATGCCTGGTCGAGGATCCCTCGGGCAACCTCGTCGAACTCTTCCAGCCCGCTTGAAAAAAAGGGCCGGGAAAAACCCGGCCCAGTCAGGGGTAAGAGCGAACGTCGCTCGGGGATTCTGGCGTCAGGGTTGCCAGAAGGGCTTGGTGCACTCCCGGCGCACCTCAAGCGGGTCAAGGCCGATGTCGCGCAGGAGATGCGCGTCCAGAGTGGCAAGACGCTGACGCTCGCGGTGGCGGGTCAGCGCGGCAAGGACTGCGGTCCGAAGGCGCGAAAGGATTCCGGACCGGGTGCGCAAGGGCAGGGTGAAGATATGTGTTTGGGGCACTTGAGCCTTCTTCGATTTGTATTGATACAATAAGCCTGTTCCGGTATGAACAACCTAATTCTGTCCCACAATGAGTCGCCAGAGGATTATTGTGACTGATACAACTTGGGCGCCCGATCTGACTCAATTCCCTGGTCCAAAGTACCTGGCCCTGTCGCGCGCCCTGCGAGACGCGATCCGGGCAGGGCATTTACCCCCGAATTCTCAATTGCCTACGGTGCGTGACTTGGCCTGGCGCCTGCAGTTGACGCCGGGAACGGTAGCGCGCGCCTACCAACTTGCGACCCAGGAAGGTCTGCTTGCCGCCACCGTGGGGCGCGGGACATTTGTAGCAGCACAATCGCCCCGGCTTGGCCCGACCCAGGCATTGTATACGGAACGCGTGACGGGCGGGACGACGGGGCTGGTTGATCTGCGCCCTCCCCAGGTGCCCGAGGTAGGCCAGGCCGAAGCCTTGCGCGCCGCTCTCTTGGACATGGCGGCGGCTACGGGGCAGGGCTGGCTCGACTACACCAGCCAGATGGGCGAAGCCGCCTTGCGGGCCGAGATCGTCGGCTGGATGGGCGACCGCATCCTGGGGCCGATCGGACCCGAGGATGTGGCTCTGACCCACGGTGGCCAGAACGCGATCAGCCTCATCTTCGACTGCTGCCTGCGCGGCGAACGTCCCGTGGTGCTGATCGAGGAACTGGCCTATCCCGGCTTCCGCTATGCCGCCCGCGCCGCCCGGGCCGAGGTCGTGCCGGTCGAGATCGACGAGCATGGCATTGTTCCCGAGGCGCTGGAGGCCGCCTGCCGCCGCCACGGAGCCCAGGTCCTCTGCCTGACGACCGAGGCGCAGAATCCCACCACCGGCCGGATGCCGGTCAAGCGCCGCCAGGAGATTGCCGAGATCGCCCGGCGCTATGACCTTCAGGTGTTGGAGGACGACTGCTATTCCGTGGCCGAAAGCGACATCCCCTCCCTGCGCGCGCTGGCCCCGGAGCGGGTCTGGCTGGTCGGATCGGTGTCGAAGACAATTTCGGCGGCCCTGCGCTTTGGCTATGTCATTTGCCCCGCCGGCATGGGCGAGGCGGGGCGGCTCACGGCACAGCACGGCTTTTTTGCCCTGTCGCGCCCCGTGGCGGACCTGATGCTGCATCTGTTCCGGACCGGCGCGGCGCAGCGCATCAAGGCGGCAGTCCAGGCCGAATTCGCCGCGCGCCTGCAGGCGCTGGTCAATCGGCTCGGCGCCTATGACCTTGGGTGGCAGCCCGGGGTGCCGTTCGTCTGGCTGCGCCTGCCGATCGGTTGGCGCGCCTCGGCCTTCGTCCGCGCTGCCGAGGCGCGCGGCGTGCTGGTCCGGTCCGCTGACGAATACGCGCTTGTCCACGGTCGCGCCCCGAACGCGGTCCGCCTGGCCATTGCCGCCAACCTTCCGCGCGCATCCTTCGAGGCCGCCGTGCAGACGCTGTCCGACCTTCTCGCGCGGCCGCCTTCGGACCTCTCCGTGTAGGGAAATCCCGACCTGTTGCATTTGGGACTCGCTCACGCGGAATGGCCAATCCGTGAGTTGACCGAAGGACAAATGCTGCCGCACAGTCCGGACACGAGCAGAATTAAAAAAGAGAGCCCGAAAAATGGGACTTCAATATGCATTCCACGCGCCGCATGGCGGCGCGGACTTTCTTGGTTGGCGCAAGACCCGTCAGGGTGCGACCGAAATCGTCTATGACGACGGCGTCGCCCGCCGCATGATCTGGCGCGTTGCCACCGACGACCCGTCCGAAGCCCGGATCGCCGAAGCGCTGCGCGTCGCCGTCAGCTCCATCCGCGTCGTGCCGACACTTTACGACGAGCTGAAGAAACGGGCGATCGCCATCGAGCGCATCGCCGGTTGACCCAAGGCCGGGGCGCCCCCCGCCCCGGCCCCGCCACGCGGCTTGATTTCCTTCCGTTTTGATGGCCTCTTGCCTCGACGGGGTCCTTCGGTCTAATTTGATCAAATGACAAGGCTGCCGGAAGTGTGGCCGAACAGGGGGAATGATGGCGCAAACGCCGGGATCCGAGGCCAGGACGGGCCTCAAGCTGATCTCTCCGACAGCAATCTACGTGATTCTCCTGCTCGCCGTTCCCTTGGCGACAGTGCTGATGTATTCCGTGATGACCGGCGGGCGGGGCAATGTGTCGCTCCCGCTGACGTTCGAGAACTACACCGAACTCGCCTCGAAATCTGTCTACGGCTACCTCCTCCTGAAATCGCTGATGGTCGCCCTGATCGTCACCGCGATTACCGTGCTTTTGGCCTACCCGGTCGCCTATTTCGTCAGCTTCCATGTTAAGCCCGAGCGCAAGAGCCTGTGGCTGTTCCTGATCACCATCCCGTTCTGGACCAGCTACATCATCCGCGTCAGCCTTTGGTTCGTGATCCTCGGCTACGACGGCGTCCTCGACAAAACGCTCATGGCTCTGGGCATCATGGACACCCAGCTCAACTTCTCCTCCTACGGCATCCCGGCGATCATCTTCGTCCTCGCCCACGCCTACGCACCCTTCGCGGTCCTGCCGATCTTCGTCAGCCTCGAAAAGGTCGACCGCTCGCTCTTGGAGGCCGGACAGGACCTCGGCGAAAGTCGCTGGGTCACCTTCCTGCGCGTGACGCTGCCCCTGTCGATGCCCGGCGTCATCGCCGCCGCGCTGATCGTCTTCATCCCCACCGTGGGCGACTACGTCACGCCGAAACTGGTGGGCGACGGCAAGCAGCCCCTCATCGCCAACTTCATCGAGACCCAGCTTCTGAAACTGCAGGACTTCCCGCAGGGCTCCGCCTTCGCCGTCGTCTCGATGCTGATGGTCGCCTTTGTCAGCGTTCTCTTCGTGCTGGCCAACAAACGCTTCATCGGGGGCCAGAAATGAAGAAGGCCCCCTTCCTGCGCAGCTACACGCTCTTCTACCTCCTGTTCCTCTACAGCCCGATCATCCTGCTGCCGATCTTCGCCTTCAACGATAGCAAGGTCGTCGCCTTCCCGCTGGCCGGCTTCACGCTGGACTGGTTCCGCGAGATGCTGTCGGACCAGAACCTGCGCATCGCCGCCAAGAACAGCCTGATCATCGCGCTTTCGGTGGCCTCGGTCTCGACCATCCTCGGCATCTTCGCCGCCCGCGCAAGCGTGCGCTACCGCTTCCCCGGCAAGGCACCGCTGATGGGCCTCATCATGCTACCCCTCGTCCTGCCCGAGATGATCATCGCCATGGCGCTTCTCGTGGTGCTTCTGTCGCTGAACGTGCCCCTGTCCCTCTTCACCGTCATCATCGGCCAGGTCCTGATCACCACGCCCTTTGCCGTCGCCATCCTGACCTCGGCCTTCCAAAGCCTGGACAAGTCGCTGGAAGAGGCCTCGATGGACCTTGGCGAAACCGCCTGGTCAACCTTCCGCCTGATCATCCTGCCCTTGGTGATGCCGGGGATCATGGCCTCGTTCCTGATCTGCTTCACCATCTCGTTCGACGAATTCATCATCTCGAACTTCCTCGGGTCCGGTCAGCCGATCCTCTCGGTCTACATCTTCGGCCAGTTCCGCTTCCCCGCCAAAGTGCCATCCATGCTGGCTTTGGGAACCGTTCTGGTCTGTTTCTCGATCATCCTGCTTGGCATCGCCGAGTACATGCGCCGCCGCGGCATCGCAAAGGCCGGTGGCAAAGATTCCGGAGGCTTCCTGTGACCTTTTCCGATGACCGTCCGACCATGATCGAGTTCAAGGACGTCCACAAATACTACGGCGACTACCACGCCCTGCGCGGGATCAACGGCACGATCAAGGCCGGTGAGTTCTTCTCGCTCCTTGGTCCCTCCGGTTGCGGCAAGACCACCCTCTTGCGCACCATCGCAGGGTTCGAGGATATCTCCTCGGGCGTGATCATGATCGACGGCAAGGACATGGCCGGGGTCGCCGCCAACGTGCGCCCGACGAACATGGTGTTCCAAAGTTACGCGATCTTCCCGCACATGAGCGTGGAAGAGAACGTTGGCTTCGGCCTTCGCAAGGACCCGCGCTCGAAGGAAGAGAAAGCCAAGGCCGTGGCCGAAGCGCTTGAGATGGTCGGCCTCAAGGGCTTTGGCAAGCGCGCGGCCCATGCGCTTTCCGGCGGCCAGCGCCAGCGCGTGGCGCTTGCCCGCGCGCTGATCCTGAAGCCCAAGGTCCTGCTCCTCGACGAACCGCTCTCCGCGCTCGACAAGAAGATGCGCGAACACATGCAGGTGGAACTCATCAAGCTGCAGCGCCAGGTCGGCATCACCTTCATCCTCGTCACCCACGACCAGGAAGAGGCGCTGGTCATGTCCGACCGCATCGCCGTGATGTTCGAGGGCGAGATTGCCCAACTTGCCGACCCCGAAACCCTCTACCGCCGCCCGGCCACCCGCAAGGTCGCGGACTTCATCGGCACGATGAACTTCATCCCGGCCGAGATCCTGTCCGAAGCGGGCGACAAGGTGGAAGTCAACGCCAAGGGCCTTGGCCACGTGGCGCTCGATATTGCGCAAGCGCCGGAAAAGACCGGCGAGGCGCCCGTTGTCGGCCTGCGCCCCGAAACGCTGACGCTCCTTTACGACGACCAGAAAGCGCCCGAGCGCGAGACGGATGGCGTGATCGACGAGGTGATCTATTTCGGCGACATGACCTATTACGACGTCTACCTCGGCGGGACGGACGTGGAAGTGCGCCTCTCGATGCGCAACGTCCCCGGTCGCCCGGTCCTCGACGTCGGCACCAAGGTCCGCGTCGCGTGGAGCCCATCGGCGCTCGTCCTCTTCCGCTAGGCAAAACTCCTCGTTCGACTTCGTCTCCTCGTCGTGGACGCCCCCCCGCGAGGAGGGACGAAGTCCCCGACGAGCACCCCCCACGCAACCCGCGAGGAGGGACGAAGTCCCCGACGAGCCGGTCCTAGTGGCTCTCCTCCTCGGCGCAGGCCATGTATGCGTCGAAGACCCAGCCGACCGCATTGTCTCCGGTCCATTTCTCGACATAGACCCACTGCTTGCCCGCATGCTGGGTCTGCGCGATGGCCCTGACCGTAGTCCCGTTGCGCAAGGTCGCAAAGACCTCGCCCCCCGGCGCATCGCGGGTGTTCAGCGGCGTGCCCGTCGGGTCCGCCACCTTGCAGGCGATGGGATCGATCGCAGTCGCGTAGGGCTCCGACGGCAGGCCCTTGGTCGTGCCCTCGCAGTCCAGATAGGCGCCAAAGACCCAAGCCCCGTCAAAGTCCGCCGCCAGTTCGCCGTCATCGAACTTCTCAACCAGCGCCCAAAGCCTGCCGTCGACCTCCCGGTGCTCGAGGAAGACCAGTGCCGTCCCGTTCTTCGCCGCCCCGACCACCGGCCCGTTGGGCGACAGGCGGATGTTCAGCGGCGTCCCCGTTGGATCGGCCACTGTGCAGACCGGTGCGCCCCCACAGGCCAGCGCGACCCCGGCTGTTGCCAGCAGGGCAAGGGGAACAGCAAGAAAGCGACGGCGCATGGGACTACCTCTCGGGGCAAGTTCATTGCCGCAACTCTCGCCCTTGGACCGGCCCTTGTCACCTGAGGAGAGCCTGACCCGGAATTCCCTTCTCGCAGTGGCATGAAGCTCCAGCGTGAGCGAGAAACCGACCAGCCCAAAGCTTAAGGCTTCCTGAATGCCCACAGCCAACCAGTTGATTTTCCTGGCGTCACAAACCGCGCCACGCGTGGCGCCCCCGCTCACCGGTCCGGCGACAACAGCCCCAGCCCCCGCAGGTAGATCCCGATCCCGGTTTCCAGCAGGTCCTCCGCCGGCCACGGCTGCGGTCCCCCGTTCCCCCGCAGGAACAGCTCCACCACCCCGTGACTGACCGCCCAGACATGGGCCGAGATCATCGAGGCGGGCGGCCGCCGCCCCTCCGGCAGACCCCGGACGAGCCCCTCCGCCGCCCGATCCATCGTCGCCCTCGCCTTGGCCGAGACCTGCGCGAGGTCCGGATGTTTCCCCGGCTGCAGCCCACTCTCGAACATCGCCTGGTAGTGGCCGGGATACTTCCTGGCAAATGCCAAGTAAGCCCGCCCCGTCGCCTCGAACGCCGTCAGCGGCGACGGCCGCCCCTCATCATAAGCGTACTCCAGCAGCGCCGCGAAGATGTCGAACCCCTGCCGCGCAACCTCGGCCAACAGATCATCCCGCCCCGCAAAATGCCGGTATACCGCCGCCGGCGTCACATCCGCCGCCTTCGCCGCCTCGGACAGGGTGAAGCCCTGCGGCCCCTTCTCGGCGATCAGCTCCAGCGCCGCCTCGACCAGCGCCTGCCGCAGATTGCCGTGGTGATACCCTCGCTTCATCCCCGCAGCTTCGGCCCGCCGCAGATCTTGCCGTCGACCTTGCCCACCGCCGCCGCATCCTTCCCCGCGTAATCGACAGCCGACAGGATCGTCTGGATCGCCGCAATCCGCGCGCGCTTCTTGTCGTCGGACAGGATCACCGTCCAGGGTGCGTATTTGAAATGGGTCTTGTCCATCGTCTCGTCGATGGCCGTGCAGTAGTCGTCCCACTTGCCCAGGCCGTCGATGTCGATCTGGGAGAGCTTCCACTGCTTCAACAGGTCCCCCTCCCGGTCGAGGAAGCGCTTCAGCTGCTCGGCCCGGCCCACCTCCAGCCAGATCTTCAGGAAGATGATCCCCTCATCGACGATCATTTGCTCGAATTCCGGCAACTGCCGGAAGAATTTCGCCCGCTGCTCCGGCGTGCAGAAGCCGAACACATGCTCGATCATCGCGCGGTTGTACCAGCTGCGGTCATAAAGCGCGATCTCGCCCTTGGCCGGGAACCAGTCGACGTAGCGCTGGAAGTACCATTGCTGGCTTTCCCTCTCTGTCGGCTTGGACAGGGCCACCACATAGGCTTGCCGGGGGTTCAGGTTCTCGGTCACCGCCTTGATCGTCCCGCCCTTGCCGGCGGCATCGCGGCCCTCGAAGACCACGACCAACCGCTGACCTGTGGCTTTTAGACCCGCCTGCATCTTCGCAAGCTCGATCTGCAGCGCCTCCATCTGCGCGTCGTAGACCTTGCCCTTCATCTCCTCCCGGTAGGGATAGGACGCGGTCATGATCTCGTCCTTGCCGGCCTTCTCGATGGCCTTGCGCACCTCCTTGGGAGCGCCTTCGCGCAAATAGCGGCTGATCGCGCCGTCGAAGGGTAGGGGCATCTGACTCCTCCTTACATTGCGGCCAGTATGGCGATTGGGCCGTTCAGCGCAATGCGGCGCGGTCGATGGCTTCGATCACCTGGTCCACATGGGCGTGGTGCGGCATGTGACCGGCACCCGGGATCACGGTAAGCACGGCATTCGGCAGAAGGTTGGAGAGCGGCTGCGAATGGATCTGCAGCGGCACGATGGTATCGGCACTGCCGTGAACCAGTTCCACCGGCAGGGTAAGCGACGGATAGCGCGGCTCCATTGTCACCAGTTCTGCGCGGAGTGCGTTCACCTGGGTGACATTGGCGGCCAACGTCGCGCGCCGCAAGGTAAGGGGCGTTCCAAGGAAGTCGTCATAGCCGGGCGGAACCGGGTCCGGGGCAAAGACGGCGTCGATGGCGCTGCGGACGTAACTGTCGGGCACGAAGGCCGAGGCGAGCGGCACCACGACCGCCCGCCCCACCGGGTTCGATGTGGCGCGGTACCAGATGTCCAGCTTGCCGGGCCAGGGCATCGATGGGCTGGCGACAAGGACCAGCGCCTTCGGTCCGCCGTCCAGCGCCCAGGCCAGCGCGACCGCCCCGCCGTAGCTTTGGCCCAGCACGATGGGGTCAGTCACGCCCAGTTGTGCAACGCCTTCCTTGATGAAGCGCGCCTGCGCCAGAAGGCTGGTGTCATCCAGCGGATCGGAATGGCCCAGACCGGGGCGATCCACGACAATCACGCGGTAGCGGTCGGTCAATCGGTCCCGCAAGGAGAAGGTCAGGTCCCGGAGCGACCCGGATGCACCGTGGATCAGCACCAGGTCCGGACCTTCGCCCTTCATCTCGTAGTGCAGGCGGCGACCGTCCACGGTGACGAACTGGCCGGAGGGTGGGTAGGCGGCCTCGGCTGCCGTTTCGCGGACAGAGGCCCGCCAGTGCGTGAAACCGGCGAGCGCTGCGATGGCAATGATAAGGCTAGCGGCCAATCTCTTCGATGTCATATGGCGTGGTCTGGTAGATCTCGTTGATCCAGTTGCCATATAGCAGGTGGGCGTGGCTTCTCCACCGGTTCAGCGGCGGCATCGCGGGGTTGTCATCCGGGTAATAGTTCAGCGGCACATTGATCGGAGTGCCGTTGGCCACGTCCCGGTCATACTCCTGCTTCAGCGTGTCGCTGTCGTATTCGAAGTGGTTGAAGATGTAGAGCGCGCGGTGCGCGGCATCCTCGACCAGGCAGGGGCCGACCTCGTCACTGCCGAGCAGGGTCTTCAGACCCGCAGCGGCATCGATCTCGGCCTGCTTCATTTCGGTCCAGCGGCTGACCGGGATCACGAAATCATCCGAGAACCCGCGCAGGTAGGGCGAGGTTGGGGAAAGGTTCTTGTGGCGGAAGCACCCGAAAGCTTTGGCGGGAAGCATATGCTTCTGCACGCCGTGGAAATGGTTGATCATCGCCATTCCACCCCAGCAAACGCCGAAGGTCGACTGCACGTGGGTCTGGGTCCATTCCATGACCTCGCAAAGCTCGTTCCAATAGGTGACCTCGTCGAAGGGCAGATGCTCGATCGGCGCGCCGGTGATGATGAGGCCGTCGAACTTCTCGCCCTTCACCGCCTGGAAGGGACGGTAGAAGGTCGCCATGTGTTCGGCGGCGGTGTTCTTCGTCTCATGGCTGGTCATGCGGATCAGCTGCAGGTCGATCTGCAGGGGTGTTGCCCCGATCAGCCGGGCGAACTGGTTTTCCGTCTGGATCTTCTTCGGCATCAGGTTCAAGAGCCCGATCCGGAGGGGCCGGATGTCCTGATGCGCGGCACGGGCAGGCGACATGACCATGACGCCCTCTGACCGCAGCACGTCATAGGCGGGCAGGGTTTCGGGCAAGGTGATCGGCATGGTCGGGGTCCTTGAGGCCTTGAGGGCCAAGAGCTAGGGGTTTCGTGTCAGGGTTTCAAGACTACGCGCGCTCGATGGCGCGGGCCATGAGGGCGTCGAAATCCTGGGTGCTGGCGACCTCGCCGACCTCTTCGGCGGTCACGGTCACGCCCCAGCGTGCCATCGCGGCATAGCGCGGCTGGCGGTGGGCCAGGGCGCGCGCATAGGTCCAGCGGACAAAGTGGTCAGGATCGCAGGTTTCCTCGCTCACGGAATGGGTTGCGCGGTATTCTTCCCACGCGGCGTGAAGAAAGTGCGGCTGGTAGTACATCGGTTTCGGCGCGCGGTCGAAGCGGCGGACAAGCTCGGCCGTGTGTGCGTCCGACCCCTTGATCCAGACAAGAAGCAGCGTGTCCGAGAGTTGCGTCATCACCTGGTCCTGCGGGTCCTCGGGTTCCACCACTTCGCAGATCGAGCCAGAGGTGTCGCAGACGAAGTTCGGGTAGCCATAGATCTCTTCCGCGCGTTCCATGAAGCGGGCGGTGTCGAGCGTGGCGGCAATCTCGGCCTGGCGGTGCTGTTCCTGCCGCTTCATGTATTCGGCGAAGGGCACGCCGCCCTTGGTAGGGTCGCCGGGCTTGCCCAGATAGGTCGACAGGGGGGCAAGGTTGTCGAAGGTGATGTTCGACGCGATGTAGACGCTGTCGGTCATCAGAAGCTCGCGCAGAAGCGGGACCTTCATTGCTTCGCGCTTGAAGTTGTCGGCGATGAACTCGCCCATGTAGCGGGTACCAATCCGGTAATCGACCGAGTAGTGGAACCAGTCGCCGTGATCGCGCAGAAGGTTCGACAGGTAGGTCTTGCCAAGGCCCGACATGCCGAACAGCATCACGCGCTTGCGGGGGGCCTTCAGGTAGTCGGAACCAGAGCGGTAGATCATCGCGTCACCTCATCGCGCCCCTGTTAGCCGCGCGAAAGCCGTTCCACAACGAAAAACCCCGCCCGGAGGGGCGGGGTTTCACGAGCCATGCAGCCAGGATCAGAAGGTGTAGCCGATCTTGATGCCAACGCCGACGCCGGAGTTGTCGGTGAAGGCACCACTGACCGGCGCGTTTGTCGTCGCATCGCCAATGTCGACGTAGCGGACGCCGCCCGTGATCTTCATGTTGTCCAACGTGTAGGTCGCGGCGAGGCCGATGCTTTTGAATCCGTCCGACGGGCCAAGGTTGCCCGTAGGCGCCCCATCGGCCTTTTCGTAGCCAATGGTCACTGCGCCAGCCCAGTTTGCGTTGATGCGGCGGCCGATACCGAGGTTGTAGGTCGTCCGGTCCTTGGCGTAGTCCACAAGAGGCAGCGGGGAGCCGAGATCATACAAAGGCGGGTTGATAATGAAAGATGTCCAGTCGACCCAGCGGATCGAGCCGAACAGGAGGGTATCCTTTGCGATGCCGGTCTGGAACTCGAGGTTGACGGACTGCGGTACTTCGGTGTCGAAGCCCGCTGTCGAAGTCCCAAGTTCAACCGACTCCAGAGAGTGCGTGATGGCCGAATTGTAGGTCAGAGCCACGCGCGCTGCAATTTCCGGCTTCTCCCAGGCGACCCCGACCACGTAGCCCACTTCGGAATCGTGGTTGGTCTGCAACGTGTAGCCGCCGGTCAGTGCCACGTCCCCGTGGACAGTCTGGTACCGCAGGCCGCCATAAACAGAGACGTTGTTCTCAAACTGATAGCGCAGAAGCGCAGTCAGCGCGCTTGACGTCAGCTCTGCAACGGAACCCCCGGCCGGATACCCGGTGCCCGCGGCGTAGTTCACATTTGCGCCGATTGGCTCGTCGAGGATCATCGCAAAGTCCACGCGGTCGCCGATGTCCATCTTGTAGCCAAGGCTCCAAGAATTGTAGTCGCCCGCCATGTCACCCGAGCTTGATCCCGGCGCGAGCGGCGAGACACCACTGACGTCAGGAGCAAAACGTCCAAAGCTCAACTCGGCATAGCGCCCCTGTTCAAACAGGATCGCAACGGACTGCGCGGAGCGTTCGACACCCCCGGCGTCTGCACTGCCTGCGGCGGCAAGAGCGGCGGCCGTCACCACCAGATATTGTTTCATGTTCCTCATCCCTGAATTGAATTCCCGACCCGGGAACTCCCCCTTGGAGACAGGCTAAGACCTGCGACATTTTGGGTCAATCAATGACGCCACGTCACGGTTTTGTGACGTCCGTCACCTGTGGCCGGGATGCGCCACCCCTCAGCGTGATCCAGATGCCAAGGAAGATCAGCGCCGCGCCCGCGAACAGGGTCGGCGGGACCTTTTCATCATAGAACAATGCGCCGACGACGGCGATGATCGGCAGGCGGGCGAAGTCCACCGGGACGACGGTGCTGGCCGGTGCCAGCGACAGCGCGGTCGTCAGCGAGAAATGCGCGGTGATCCCGGCGATGCCGATCAGGACCAGCCAGGGCAGGGTGGCCAGCGTCGGCAGGGTCACGGTGCCGAAGACCGTCATGGCCAGGGTGCCGAACACCGCCTGCATCAGCGTCAGCCAGAACAGGATCGACAGGATCGGCTCACCCCGGGTCAGCGCCTTGGTCATGAGGTTCGTCGAGGCGAAGAAGAAAGCTGCTGCGGCGGCGGCAATGACGCCCGGCTCGATGTGGCCGAAGTCCGGCCGGGCCACGATCAGGACGCCCGCGAACCCCAGGGCCGCGGCGGCCAGCTTGGGGCGGGTCAGACGCTCGCCCAGGAAGATCGGCGACAGCAGGATCACCCAGATCGGCGAGGTGAATTCCAGCGCGAAGACCTGCGCAAGCGGGATCATGGTGATCGCCCAGAACCAAAGCGACTGGCCCGTGAAATGGAAGACGTTGCGCACCACGTGGCTCGGCAGCCGGTCGGTTCGGACATCCGTCAGTTTGCGGAACGCGGCCGCAAGGACGACGACCAGCACCCAGCCGATCATCGAACGGTAGGCCAGAATCTCGAACGTGTCGTGCACGCCGTTGATCTGCCGGGTGGCGATGGCCATTGCGGTGAAGGCGGCGATGGCTCCGATCATCCAGAGCGCGGCGGCAAGCGGTCGGTGGGTCATGCGCCGAACCCTCGCCGGGCGGGGCAGGAAAGTCCAGAGCTTGACTTGGGGGCATGCGGCTGCACCGCCTGCTCCAGGCCCTGTCAGCGGTGGCCGTCGCGGGCGCACATGGCAGGTTAATCCGGAACCACCAGAACCTTCACCTCTCCCGGTGCGGCAGGGGCAGTGATAACTGCCGCAGCCTCGGCCAACGGGATGACGCGCGAGATCAGCGGCGCGACGTTCACTGTGCCAGATGCCAGCATCGCGGCTGCCCGGGTCTGGGTAAAGGGGTTGATGAAGCTGTGCAGAAGCTGGATCTCGCGGAAGAGAAGGTCGAAGGGCTCGATCCGGACAGTTTCGCCCTGTGGCATGACGCCCAGGATCACCACCCTCCCGCCTGATCGGGTCAGGCGCGGTGCCATCTCTACCGTTTCGGCCACACCGGCGCATTCCAGCACCAGGTCTGAACCCTGCGGCAACAACGCCCGCGCTTCGGCCTCGGTTGCAGCCGTATGGGTTGCGCCGATCTCCAGTGCCAGGTCCCGTTTTGCCGGGTGGCGTGTGACAAGGGTGACCTCGGCCCCCGCGTTGCGGGCCAATTGCACTGCCAGAAGCCCGATCACGCCGCCGCCCAGGACAAGGACCTTCTCCCCTGGCACCGGCGCGCCAATGTCGACCCCATGCAGCGTGCAGGCCAGGGGTTCGGCAAAGGCTGCGTGGTGCGGGTGAAGGTCGGGCACGGGGACGGCACGGTGGGCCGGGATCGCCGCAAACTCGGCAAAGCCGCCGTCGCGGTGGATGCCGATGGCAACGTTGTTGCGGCACAGGTTGGTGCGGCCGCGCAGGCACTGGTCACAGGCCCCGCAGGCGATGTTGGGATCGCAGGCGATGCGGGTGCCAAGGGGCAGGGTGACGCCCGGACCTGCCGCGACCACCTCGCCCGAAAACTCGTGGCCCAGGATGACGGGCGGCGCACAGGGAAACTCCCCCTTCAGAAGATGCCGGTCGGTACCGCAGATCCCCGCCGCCTGGACGCGGACCAGCACTTCGCCCGCGCCGGGGGTCGGATCGGAAACCGCGACGACCTCGATCCGGCCTACCGCCTGCAACTGGACTGCGCGCATCTGCATCCTCCCTTGGTCCGGCCCGATCATGCCATGATGGCCGGGCGCTGTCTCTGGGGTTCGGTGCGCGGACAGACGCCGGGGAAGGGCGGTTGCCACGGGCAGGGGCGCGGACTATCTGACAGGGCCAGCATAAGGATAATGACATGAGCCTTGATCAGCCCGCCGGTCGCCAGCCCGATCACCCGGTCGCCCCGCAATTCCCGGCGCGCTGGTCGCCGCGGTCCTTCACGGACCGGGCCGTCACGGAAGCCGAGGTGATGTCGCTGCTCGAGGCCGCCCGCTGGGCACCCTCGGCCTCGAACCATCAGCCATGGCGACTGGTTTGGGCGCGGCGCGGCGAGGATGGCTTTGCGGCAATCCGGGACACGCTGACCGGCAACAACCCGGTCTGGGCCGGAAAGGCGGGTGCGCTGTTCGTCGTGGCCTCGAAGGACACCGTCACGAACCGCGACGGGGACGAGGTCGCCAATCGCACCGCCGCCTTCGACACCGGTGCCGTCTGGATGAGCCTGGCCCTGCAGGCGCGGACGATGGGCCTTTATGCCCATGCGATGGGCGGGTTCGACAAGGACAAGCTGGCTTCGGCGGTTGCGCTGCCGGATGGCCACACGCTGCACTGCGTGGTGGCCGTGGGCGAACAGGGCCCGGTCGAGGCGCTGCCCGACGATCTTGCCGCGCGGGAAAAACCCAGCACACGCAAGCCGGTGACCGAGACTGCGCGGCACGGACGCTTCTGAAGTCTCGGGTGACGCTATCGGCTAGGCACGAGGCTCATCTTGGCCTTATGGACCGCCTGCCGAAGGGCAAAGCGGTTTGCCTTGACACAGCGACACAGTCGAGAGCCGAGTGTGTCCTAAAGGTCAGGCGCAACTCCGACTTAAGGTCCGCGTGCAGCCCTCAGTCCGCTGCGGCGGCAGGAGGCGGGTATCGGGTACCGTCCACCACATTGTCGACCGCGACCGACCGCCAATCGAAGGCGCTGACTTCCTCGCGCTTCCGCACAAGGATTTCGCTGTGGCAGTAAAGCTCGGTGATCGGGCGATAGCGCAGGTATCGGTCGGCCTGTTCGGTGAAGAACCCGGCGATTGGGTTGCTCAGGCCGCTGTCAACCAGATCATAGCCCAGACCGTCGTTGAACAGCGCCCGCAGGCCCATGTCCGAGAACTGGTAGAAGTTCCACGGCCGCTCATGCGCAATGTAGGAAAAATGTGTCTCGACAAAGACATGCCCGCCGACCTTCAGAAGCTTGGTGATCTCTTCGGCGACGACCCAAGGCATGTGCAAATGCTCAAATACGGCCGAGGCGAAGATCAGGTCGAACTGCTCACCTTTTGGGAAGTGGTCGGTCAGCCGATGCGCGTCGCCCACCACGTCGACGTTGTCGCCGGGATAGAAGTCGAACCCGGTGTAGTCCGCTTGCGAAAAGCGGTGCCGGTGGTTCGCCCCTGTCACCACGCGCGAGCCGATTTCCAGGACGCGGATCCCCGGACGGTTGAACTCGCGCTCAAGATAGTCGGCCCATTGGGAATGGCCGACGATCTTCGGCGGGGCGATCCGATGGCGTTTGCGCAGGAAGGGCAAGGTTTCGACGAAGGCCTTGATCTTGAGCCTGTTTTGACCCTTCATGCCAGGCTCCCCCCTGTCTATTCCAGCTCGATCGTCCCCGGCGGCTTCGAGGTGCAGTCGTAGAACACCCGGTTCACACCCTTGACCTCGTTGATGATCCGGGTCGCCGTTTCGCCTAGGAATTCATGCGTGAAGGGGTAGTAGTCCGCGGTCATGCCGTCGACGGAGGTCACCGCCCGCAGCGCCAGCGCAAAGTCGTAGGTCCGCCCGTCGCCCATCACGCCCACCGTCCGCATCGGCAGGATCGCGGCGAAGGCCTGCCAAATCTCGTCGTAAAGGCCGTGCTTGCGGATCTGGTCGATGTAGACCGCATCCGCCCGGCGCAGAATGTCGAGCTTTTCCTTCGTGATCTCGCCCGGGCAGCGGATCGCAAGGCCGGGGCCGGGGAAGGGGTGGCGGCCGATGAAGCTTTGCGGCAGGCCAAGCTCACGCCCCAGGGCACGGACCTCGTCCTTGAAAAGCTCGCGCAGCGGTTCGACCAGCTTCAGCCCCATCTTCTCCGGCAAGCCGCCAACGTTGTGGTGGCTCTTGATGGTAACGGAAGGCCCGCCGCTGAACGACACGCTTTCGATCACGTCGGGGTAAAGCGTCCCCTGCGCCAGGAACTTCGCCCCGCCAACCGCGGTCGCATGCTTCTGGAAGACGTCGATGAAGAGCTTGCCGATGGTCTTGCGCTTGACCTCGGGGTCGGAAACCCCCTCAAGCGCGCCGAGGAACAACTCGCTCTCGTCCGCGTGGATCAAGGGCATGTTGTAATGGTCCCGGAACATGGTCACGACCTGTTCGGCCTCACCCAGCCGCAGAAGCCCGTGGTCGACGAAGACGCAAGTGAGCTGGTCGCCGATCGCCTCGTGGATCAACACGGCTGCGACCGAGGAATCCACCCCGCCCGACAGTCCGCAGATCACCTTGGCGTCGCCCACCTGCTCGCGGATCTTGCGGATCGCCTCCTCGCGGTAGGCGCCCATCGTCCAGTCACCCTTGAACCCGGCCAGCTTGACAAAGTTCTCGTAAAGCTGCGCGCCTTTGGGGGTGTGGTGCACCTCTGGGTGGAACTGGACAGCATAGAAGTGGCGGGCAGGATCGGCGGTGATGGCAAAGGGCGCGTTGGGAGAGGTACCATAGACCTGGAAGCCCGGCGCGATCTTCGAGACATGGTCGCCGTGCGACATCCACACCTGTTCCTGCGCCTGCGGGCCCGCTTCGGCGGGGAACCAGCCGTGCAGGAAGGGATGCGTCAGGTCGGTCGGGGTGACATAGGCCTTGCCGAACTCGGCCGTCCCATGCCCGCCTTCGACGTGCCCGCCGAGGCAGTGCATCATCACCTGCTGGCCATAGCAGATCCCCAGGATCGGGACGCCCAGGTCGAAGACGCCCTTCGGCGGCATCGGGGCGTTCTCCCAGTAGACCGACGCAGGGCCGCCCGAGAAGATCACCGCCTTGGGCGCGAAGGCCTGCAGGAAGCCCTCGTCCACACGGTTGTAAGGGTGGATTTCGCAGTAGACGTTCAACTCGCGCAGGCGCCGCGCGATCAGCTGCGTCACCTGGGACCCGAAGTCGATGATCAGAAGGCGGTCGTGTGTCTGGCTCATGCGTCCGATTAGGCCGGGACGGGTGAAAGCGCAAGATACCCGCGCGTAAACCGATGTCGTTTGCGACCGCTGTCCATGTCGGTTTTGGAAAGGATTGGACGGTTTCGATTGCCGATCCGTGACGGTTTGACGGCATAAGGACGCAAACATCTCCCGGAGGCTGACATGAACGAAGTTGCAGGGCGCAGGTCGCGCAGTGGTGGTGGCGCCAGCCGCCGGGCGGAACGCACCGCAGTCAGCTTCGAGACCGCGCGCTTCATCCAGCGAAATATCCCGAACTTCGAGATCCTGAACGAAGAAGCGCTCCAGATCATCGAGCACAACGCCGAAACGGTGCTGGAAGAGATCGGCGTCAACTTCGTCGAAAACCCGGCCGCCTTGGCCCGCTGGCGCGACGCCGGGGCCGACGTGCAGGGCGAACGCGTGCATATCCCCCGTGGTCTCGCGCGGAAGCTGATTTCCACCGCGCCGAAGACCTACACACAGTACGCCCGCAACCCTGAACGCAACGTGGAAGTCGGCGGCCGCAACCTCGTTCTGGCCCCCGTCTACGGCCCGCCCTTCGTTCGCGACATGGAAGGCGGTCGCCGCTATGCCACGCTGGAGGATTTCCAGAACTTCGTGAAGCTGGGCTACATGTCGAAGTGGCTGCACCATTCCGGCGGCACGGTCTGTGAACCCACGGACATCCCCGTGAACAAGCGCCACCTCGACATGTTGCTCGCGCACATGACCCTGTCGGACAAGCCCTTCATGGGGTCGGTGACCGAACCCAGCCGGGCGCAGGACTCGGTCGACATGGCCTCGATCCTGTTCGGCGCGGATTTTGTCCAGCAGAACACGGTGATGACCTCGCTCATCAATATCAACTCGCCGATGGTCTTTGACGGGATCATGATGGGTGCGCTGGAGGTTTATGCAGCGAACAACCAGGCATCCATCGTCTCGCCCTTCATCGTGGGCGGCGCGATGGCGCCTGTGACGGTCGCGGGCACGCTGACCCAGGTGCTGGCGGAAATCCTTGCGGGCGTCAGCTATTCGCAGCTCGTCCGCCCCGGCTCGCCGGTCATCGCCGGGGCCTTCGTGACCTCGATCGACATGAACTCCGGCGCGCCGACCTTTGGGACGCCTGAGGCCGCACACATCACCTATGGCGCAGGCCAGCTGGTGCGGCGACTGGGGTTGCCTTACCGCTCGGGTGGGTCGTTCTGCGGGTCCAAGCTGCCCGACGCTCAAGCAGCTTACGAGACGGCGAACAGCCTGAACATGGCGCTTCTCGCTGGCGTCAACTTCATGCTCCACGCCTGCGGCTGGCTGGAGGGGGGCCTTGTAAGCTCTTATGAAAAGTTCGTGATGGACGCCGACCAGCTTGGGACGCTCCACCACCTCGCCCAGGGCATCCAGGTCGACCTGAACGGCCAGGCAATGGACGCGATCCGCGAGGTCGGCCCCGGTGGCCATTACCTGGGTTGCAGCCACACCCAGGCGAACTTCAAGTCGGCCTTCTGGCGGTCGGACCTCTTCGACTACAAGCCCTTCGAGACCTGGGCCGAGGAAGGCGCGCGCGACACGCAGGCGCTGGCCAACGAGAAGGTCAAGAAGCAGCTGGCGGATTACGTGGCCCCCGACATCGACGCCGGCACCCGCGAGGCGCTGGAGGCCTACGTCACCAAGCGCAAGTCCGAGATGCCGGACGCCTTCATCTGACGGACCAAAAAGGGGCGGCTAGACCGCCCCTTTCCTTTTGATTTCAAGCCATTCCGCCCCGACGCAAAAGCTGAGCCTCGGCCAAGAGCGCAATCAGCACCTCGATGTGCCGGGCCACCGAATAGCCCGCCTCGCCCGCGACGCGGGTCTCCTCCAGCTTCGCTTCGACCGAAATCAGCGACGACACCGTGTCCTCGGGTGAGGCGGCTTCGGTCACATGGCGGCGCAGATCGCGTTCGCGCCGGTATTCCCCCAGACCGAAACGCGCGGCCCGCATCAGAAGCCGGGGGCGGCGCAAGGTGTCAAGCAGGGTGCGGCAGTCGGTCATGGGATCCTCCGTTGATGATTGGACGCATCTTGCGCTGACACAACCTTGCGTTGCGCAACCCACGGTTGCACCGCGCGCTGGTTACCAAAGAGTTTAAGATTTCCGTCGAATTGTTAAGGCCGGACGAAAGCTTAACGATCAGGTAACCAATTCCACCCAAGGTTGCGTCTGTCCAAGGCTGGACCTATCGCAGCCCAGGGTGGACAAGGACAGGACGACTGAATTGCCCGAATTGACTGCTGCCAGCCTGCCAGACTGGCTTCCTTCCGCGGTGCGTCACTACCTCGACCATACCGAAGACGGCACATCGCTGAGGGAGCTGGCACGGCGCGAAGGGCTTCATGCCTCGACCATCCTGCGGCAGGTGCGGCGGTTCGAGAACCGTCGCGAGGACCCGCTGATGGACGAGGCGCTTTCGGTCCTTTCGCGTCACACTGTCCGCCACCCCGATGATCCAGCCCGAAAGGATGACCAAACCATGTCAGTCCACCCGCGTCGTCACGACCCCGAGGATCAGCCACAGATCTGCGACGAACAGGCCCTGGTCCGCGAGGGGATGCGCGTCCTGCGCCGTCTGGCCGAGCCGAACGCGGTCATGGCCATTGCCCCTGACCTTGAAAAGGCGGTGGTGATCCGCGAACTGCCCGACGGGAAAAGCCTGCGGACCGCGGTGCTGGAACGCTCGGTTGCCCACGCGTTTGCTCTGAAGGATTGGGTAAGCTGCCGCAAGCCGGGACGTGTCTCGACCTACGGGATCACCGCGGCCGGCCGTTCCGCCCTGAAGCGGATGGTGGACGAGGAAGACCGCCGCCGCCAGGGCATGGCCGAGGCCCAGACCCCCTTCGGCGACCAGCACCGCATCTGGGGTGACCGCGAGGTGATCGACGATTCCGGCCCGCGCCGGGTGCGCTACAACCTTGCGGAAAGCCCGGTCGCCCTGCTTGGGCGCCGTCGGGACCGTGATGGCAAGCCCTTCCTGGACCCGGAACTGGTCGCCGCCGCCGAACGCCTGCGCGAGGATTTCGAGTTGGCCCAGATGGGCCCCCGCGTGGCCCAGAACTGGGACCGTTTCCTGACCGGCGGCGACCGAGGCGCGTTTCAGCCCGACGGCGGTTTGGGTGAGGGGCCGACGTCCGCCCGGTCACGCGTGGCGGCGGCGCTGCGGGACCTAGGGCCCGGGCTAGGCGACGTTGCCCTGCGCTGCTGCTGCTTCCTCGAAGGGCTTGAGGTCGCCGAAAAGCGGATGGGTTGGGCCGCGCGGTCGGGCAAGATCGTCCTGCGCATCGCGCTGATGCGCCTGCGGCGGCACTACGAGGACACGTATGGCAAGTCCGGCCCGCTGATCGGCTAGGCGCCGATGCCCCGGGCGATCAGCATGACCGAGATCGCCGCCAGCCAGACCGAGGCCAGCCGCCGCAGGACGAACAGCGCGCGCGGCTGGCCGATCCCGCCACCGCGCAGCACTGCTCCCCCAGCCGCCCAGATCGCGGCCACCAGCACCACCAGCCCGGCGAAAAGCGCAAGGTTCAGCACCAGCCGGTCGGGCGACGGCAAAAGGACCAGCCCGAAGATCAGCGCCTTGGGGTTCAGCGCCGTGGTGACGAACAGTGTCCGCGCCCCGACTGACTGGCCGCCCGTGACCGCTGCCAGCGGTTGCCACAGCTTCACCGCCAGATAGGCCACCCACAGCGCCGCAGCCAGCGTCACCCCTTGCTGCAGCCCCGCATGATCGGCCAGCAGGGCCGCGCCGACCAGACTTAGCGGCAGGACCGACAGGAAATAGCCCGCAAGCTCGGCCGGAACCAGCCGCATCGCCCCTGTCCAGCCCCGCTCGGCCGCCGCCACCAGAACCAGCGAGTTCGTCGGTCCCGGCGTCAGCAGCAACAGCAGGATGGCAAGCGTCAGTTCAAATACGGTCATCGTCGCCTCCGGTTCCGAAGTGCTGATGGCAGGCTCGCGTCAAGTCAACCTTGATCCGCATCAAGCGGACGGAGGCATCAGGACAGTCCGCGCCAGTTTCCGACCAAGGAGCCGAGTTTGAAAGGCAGCTCGAAAGGTCAGGCAAAGACCTGCAGTTGTTGCGCCCTGGCCCAGTCCACCAGCGGCATCGGCTTGGCCTTGACGATCTTCGTCTTGCCCCCCTCCCGGCAAAGCAGGATCGACCAGGCCTGTTCGTTGACGAAATAGGCGCAGACGTTGATGTCGTAGGGTGAGCCGCCGACCGTCTGGAACAACACATGCGTTTCGGCGTCGCCCATGATCTGTGCGGCGTTGTTGCCCTTGACCTGGGTGAACCTCCGGCCCGGGTCGGCCTGATGTGCGGCGATGCGCGCCTTCCACGAGGATTTAACGAACATCGATTCAGGAGAGTTCGGCGACACCAGGGTTCCGACATGGGCGACGCGCTTCTGTGGCCCCCGCAGGTAGGTAAAGCACCAGCAGCCAGAGAGAGGTCCGGTCAGAACCGGTTGATCCATCCGGCAGTGCGTGATGGCTCCCTGACCGTATTCCAGAAACCGAAAGTTTGTCACAAGCGGGCCCGCCGGACCGTTCGGGTCGTCGTAGACCCGTGCGGCGACCATCTGGCTCTTGCCACGCAGGAAGCCTGGGGATCCTTGCATCATCTTGCCGTGTTCCACGGCCGAAAGGGTACCGCCGGGTGGTATCCGGAAGTCGATGTATTTTCCAGTGAGGGTGTCTAGGTTCGGCATCGGAAACATCCTTCATGAAAATCTGTCAGAAGATCGCGGGGTCTTCTAAGGAATCTAAGTCGCAAAAGGGTCATGCAGCGCAGGGTTGCAGTCAAGGAAAACGAATGGATCTGCAGCCTTGCCGAGGCGGTTTCCCCAAAGCAGAAATTTCACCAGTTGCGGCTTTGTGAAACCGGCCGTGTCTTGCATTTCCCGCAACCGCCCACGGCAGCGGAAAGGGACCTCGCTGCGTTGCCTTGGACGCGAAAGGGGCTTATCTGGGGGAAAGACCAGCGGTCAGGGGGGATTTTCCGTGCGCGACCTCAAGCTTCCCGAAGAGCGTCACCCCGAAAAGGCGCATCGGCCTGACAATGCCCAGCCGAAAAAACCGGCCTGGATCCGGGTGAAAGCCCCGACCTCCGAGGGTTACAAGAAGACCCGCGACATCCTGCGCGACAAGAAACTGGTCACCGTGTGCGAGGAAGCGGGCTGCCCCAACGTCGGCGAATGCTGGAGCCAGGGCCACGCCACCATGATGATCATGGGCGAGATCTGCACCCGCGGCTGCACCTTCTGCAACGTCGCGACCGGCAAGCCGCAGACGCTCGACGCCTTCGAACCGGGCCGGGTTGCCCATGCCGTGTCAGAGCTTGGCTTGAACCATGTCGTCGTCACCTCGGTCGACCGCGACGATCTTGACGACGGCGGGGCCGAGCATTTTGCCCAGACGATCCGCGCGATCCGGCACCGCTCGCCCGCAACGACGATCGAGGTCCTGACCCCCGACTTCCTGAAATGCGCCCCCTCGGCGCTGGAGAAGGTGGTCGAGGCCCGGCCCGACGTCTTCAACCACAACCTCGAAACCGTCCCCGGCCTGTATCACGAGGTCCGCCCGGGTGCCCGCTACTTCCACTCGCTCCGCCTGTTGCAGCGGGTCAAGGAACTTGACCCGATGATGTTCACCAAGTCCGGCATCATGGTCGGCCTAGGCGAGACGCGCCAAGCCGTGCTGCAGGTGATGGACGACATGCGCAGCGCCGACGTCGATTTCCTGACCATCGGTCAGTACCTGCAGCCGACGCCGAAGCACCACCGCGTTGACCGCTTCGTCACGCCAGAAGAGTTCAAGGCCTACGAGACCGCCGCCTGGGGCAAGGGGTTCCTGATGGTCTCGGCCACACCGCTGACTCGGTCCAGCTACCACGCCGGCGACGATTTCGCCCGTATGCGGGACGCCCGGCAGGCGGGGCGGGGCTAAGGAAGGGGCGGCCTTGCCGGCATCCCCTGCCTTCGGGTTTCAGAACTTGTAGCCGACACCGATATCCAGGACCTCGTCTTGGCCGACGAGCTTGGTGCCGCCACCCTCCACGTACAGTCCGCTGTTCAGGTTGTAGGTCGCCGACAGTGAATAGGCGTCGGCCGAGTCCTGGATCAGCAGCGCATCCCCGCGCAGCGTCAGCGCGGTCACCACATCGACGCTGCCGTGCAGGCGCAGGGTGTTCGTCGTTTCGGTTTCATCGTTGTGGGTGAACGCCGCACCAAGATCGAACCGCTCGGCGTCGTGCAGCGCACCGATCTGCACCGTCGTGGCATCACTGCCCGGTGCCGTGGCAAACTCGCCATTTATGAACAAGGTCGTTGCCCCGCCGCTGTAGCGCATCACACCCTGGGCAATATCGATGTTTGCATCGTTCAGGTGATGATACCCGGCGCCAAAGGTCAGGTTGCCGGTTTCCTGCTTCCAGGTGATCCCCGGCGTCATGCCCTTGTCAAACCCGTTGAAGATCGGGCCGAGCGTTCCACCAAGCATGCTGAATTCCAGGTCCACTGCGCGCGACGACGAAAAACGTGGCATCACGGCAAGGCTTTCGATCAGCGGACGAGGCGCGCCCACCGCGAACTCTCCCGCGCCGGTCGACAGGACCAAGGCCGCCCAGACGCTGGTCAGGTCCGATCCATCATCGAAGTAGGTCGAGTCGATCGACGCGTCGAAGCCCAGAAGACCGCCAGAACGCCAACTCGCGCCAACATCACCGTCCAGTGCCCAAAGACCCGAACCGGTGTCGACATACTCCAGTTTGACGTCGCCCCCGAAGGTCAGTCCATTGCCGTCCTGCGCGGCAAGAACAGTGGGGGACAGCGCAACAACTGCGGGAAGAAGATGCCTGATCATGGATGTTTCCGTTTCTGCTCGGGTTTTTCTGCAGAGTAATCCAAAATCGGCACTATGGAAAGCCAGCATCCTCAAGATCTTGTGAAGCTGGCGCTATGTTGTGGTTCGGTGTAGCCCCAAAGCAATCGGGCGGGGTCGCCCCCGCCCGTCTCATCAACACGCTCTTGACGGTCCGCTATTCCTCGGGCTGGCGATAGGCCTTGTGGCAGGCCGCGCAAGCCCCGCCCAGTCCTGCCATCCCCGCCTTTAGGCTTTCAAGGTCGGTTCCGGCCGCAGTCTGGAACGCACCAGAAGCCGAATTGAGGTCGGCGATCTTCTGCAGGAAATCGTCTTGGGCGGTCCAGATCGCCGGCAAGGCAAAGCTGTCGGTGGCTTTCTGGTATTCCGAGCCCGCCGGGAACTGGTCCATGCTCAGCACCGAGGCAATGGCCGCGATGTTGGCGGCGGCCTTGCTGGCCACGGCCGCGTCGTAAGGCGTCTCTTCCTTGGCCATTGCCCCGACCTTGCCCAGGTCTGTGGCCATCTGCAGCATCAGCCCGTGCCGCATCTCGACCGCATCCGCGAAGGGGTCTTCTTCTTCCGCCACCGCAACCGATCCCAGCACTGCGCTGGCTGCCGCAATCATCAGCAAAACTCTCATCTGCATCTCCCTGCATGAGGTCGCTGCAGGAGACCTGCCAACGACCATGCATTCAATAGCACAAGCGATTATGGGGGCGATCTATGCCTTTGGTTTACGGCGGTTTCTCGCTTGACGGGCCCAGGGCTGGCTGTTCTCCGCCTACTGGACGTCCGGGACGGCAAGAAGATACTCCGCCACGGCCTGCCGGTCGCTTTCCGGCAACCGCGCCATGTTCTCGACCACGTGCACCATATGGCCACCGACACTGTCGTAGTCGGGCGTGAAGCCTGTCGTCAGGTACTGCACGATGTCCGCCGCCGTCCAGCCAAGCTTGGCGGGAGTGATGTTCGGTATGCGTCCTTCGCCCGACGGGTTCGGTGCACCACCCAGCCAGAGGGAGGTGTCCAGGCCCCCCAGCATGTTGCGGGGCGTGTGGCATTCGCCGCAATGGGCCATCGCCTCTGCGATGTAGCGACCGCGCGCAGCCGTGGGCGTCAGGTTCCCCGGCAGTGCCCAGTCCTTCGACAGGAACATCAGCTTCCAGACCCCGATCGTCTCTCGCCGCGAGAACGGAAAGCCCAACTCGTGCGGCTGGCTCGGGGTCGCATCGGCGGGCAGGGTTTTCAGGAAGGCATAAAGGTCCGCCACATCCTGCATCTCCATCTTCGCGTAGGATGCATAGGGCAGGGCAGGGTAATAGTGCTCACCCTCCGGGCTTACCCCGCGGGTGATCGCGTTTGCCAGGTCCAGCATCGTCCAATTCCCGATCCCGTGCTCCGGGTCCTGGCTGATGTTCGGCGCGATGAAAGTGCCGAAGTCCGACGGGAACCGCTGCCCGCCCGACAGGACCAGCATCGCCTCGCCCTCGGCCTTTTCTGCCGCATGGCACGACGCGCAGCCGCTGGCCCAAAAGACCTGCTCGCCCCGAGCGGCGTCTCCAGTCAAGTCCGCCACTGCTGCGGCAGCCAGCGGCGCGGGCCGGGCCAACACGTAAAGCCCCCCGGCGCCGACCAGACCCAGCACGACCAGCCAGCGCATGATCCGCATCACTTACCCTCCGATTTCAACTTTTCGGCGAGCCTAACTGACAGGCCGCCCGCGTCCAATCACTGTTTCTGGCGCAGGCTGTTGACCGTCAACCAGTCTGGCCAGCCCAGGAAACGCTCGACCGCCGCCAGCGCCAGGCACAACGCGACCACTCCCAGCACCAGCTTGACCCGTCCCTTCGAGGGCGGATTCTGCGCCCAGCGCTTGGCGCGCAAAAACCAGAGCACCTGGTTCATGCCTCCCCCGTGAAACGCACCTTGCCGATGTAGGGCAGGTTGCGGTTCCGCTGTGCGAAGTCGATGCCGTAGCCCACGACGAATTCGTCGGGGATCTCGAACCCCGTCCAATCCGCCTTCACAGCCACTTCCCGGCGCGAGGGCTTGTCCAGAAGCGCGCAGGTCTTCAGCCGCGCCGGTTCGCGGGCGTGAAGCAGATGCAGGACATGGGAAAGCGTAAAGCCCGTGTCGATGATATCCTCCACCACCAGCACGTCGCGCCCGGCGATCTCGCCCCGCAGGTCCTTCAGGATGCGCACCTCGCGGCTGGAGTGCATGCTGTCGCCGTAGGACGAGGCTTCCAGGAAATCCACTTCGACCGGCAGTTCGATCTCGCGCACAAGGTCGGCGATGAAGACGAAGGAGCCACGCAGCAGGCCCACCACCACCAGCTTGTCGGTGCCGTGGAAATGCTGGGTTATTTCCCGCGCCAGCGCCTCCACCCGTGCGGCTATGGATTTCGCGCTGATCATCTGGTCGATCACATAGGGGCGGTCGGGCATCGTGGTCATCCGGTTGCGTCGCCCCCTTCCTAGCCGCCAAAGCCACAGTTGCATAGGCCGTGACATGTCGCCCGCTTGATCTTGGCCGCGCCACGGGCCACATCTCGGGCGAAAGAGACGTCCATGACCATCCATTCCGAAACCAAGCGCCTGCCTTACACCGCCCAGCAGATGTATGATCTGGTGGCCGATGTCGCGTCCTATCCGAAATTCCTGCCCTGGAATTCGGCCGCCCGAATCCGGTCCCGCACGCCCATCGCGGGTGGCGGTGAGGTGATGGAGGCGGACCTCGTCATCTCGTTCAAGGTCTTCCGCGAACGCTTCGGCAGCCGGGTGACGCTCTGGGCGGACCAGAAGAAGATCGACACCGAATACCTTGACGGCCCCTTTCGCCACATGCGCTCGAACTGGGCCTTCCGCGACATTTCTGGCGGCTGCGAGGTGGACTTCCACGTCGACTTCGAATTCCGCAACGCCATCCTGCAGGGCATCATCGGGGTCGTCTTCAACGACGCCATGCTGCGCGTCGTCCGCGCATTCGAACGTCGCGCGGCCGAGCTTTACGGTCCCGCGCCCCTGTGACGCGACGGAAACGGCGTCCGGCGGCGTGACAGCCATGCCACCGGACCGGAGTCACCCATGCGTCTGCTCGCCTTGTTGCTGTCTTTTCTCTTCGCCCAACCCAGTGCCGCTGAAACGGTCCGCCTTGGCGACCGCTGGTACGACATCGCGCTGCCCGCCAACCCAAGCGGCGCGCCCCTCATCCTTGCGCTGCATGGCGGGGGCGGGACCCCCGACCAGTTCGCATCTGCCTCGGGCCTTTCGCGGGCGGCGACCCGCGCCGGGTTCGCCGTGGCCTTCCCGGCCGGCTCCGGGCGGCGGGATGAGCGTCTTCTTACCTGGAACGGCGGCTACTGCTGCGGGTATGCCGCGCGTCGTGGCGTCGATGACGTCGGATTCCTCAAGCAGGTGATCGAAGACGCCTCCTCGCGGTTCGGCGTCGACGGCAGCGGTGTCTACCTGACGAGTATGTCCAATGGGTCGATCCTGGCGGAAACCTTCGCCGCGCAGTACCCCTGCCTTGTCCGTGCCGTGGCAGGCGTCTCGGGCACGATGGATACCGGACGCATCCGCGTCCAGGGCAAGGTCCCTGCGATGATCATCCACGGCACCGCCGACACGATGGTTCCCTATGCGGGCGGGCAGGGCGACACCAGCCTCACCCGCACGAACTTCGCCTCGGTCGCGTCGGTGGTGAAGGCCTTCCTGACGCCCTGGGGGTCCACGACCCAGACTTCACGCAGCATCGACTCCAAGGACGACGGCACCTCGGTCACCGTCACCGACCATGCCCCAGGCAGCCGCGTGGTTCTCTGCCTGATCACCATCGAGGGCGGTGCGCACCACTGGCCGGGCGGCCGCAAGGCGCGGCTGAAAGAGGGCAAGACGCAGGAGATCGACGCCAACATCGAAATCCTGCGCTTTTTCAAGGCCAATCCTTAAGAGGTCAGCTCATAAGCCCTCTCGCCGTGGACGGACAGATCCAGCCCGTTGAACTCGGTCTCGTCGTCCACGCGCAGCGGTGTGACCAGTGCCACCAACTTCACCAGCGCGAAGGTCAAGCCCACCGTCCACAGGCCCACCACCGCCAGCCCGCCCAGCTGCGCGGCCCAGGTCCCGGCGCCGAAGACGGCGACCATCACCGTCCCGAAGATCCCGCCGACGCCATGCACCGCGAAGACGTCCAGCGTGTCGTCGATCCGCAGCTTGTTGCGGACCAGGTTCACCGCCTCCTGGCAGAGCACCCCGGCGAGGCCCCCGATCACCAGCGCCTCCACCGGCCCGACGAACCCGCTCGCAGGGGTGATCGAGGCGAGCCCCGCGATCGTCCCCGTCACCAGACCCACCAGCGAGGCGCGGCCGAATTTGATCCGCTCCCACAGCGCCCAGGTCAGCGACGCCGCCGCGGCCGAAAGATGCGTAACCGTCAGCGCCATCGCGGCCTGTCCGTTCGCCGCCAGGGCCGAGCCGCTATTGAAACCGAACCAGCCCACCCACAGCATCGCCGCCCCGATCATCACCATCCCCGGCTGGTGCGGTGGCGTCGTCCGGTGCCTGCGCGGCCCCAGCACGACGGCGATCACCAGCGCGGCCAGACCCGCCGTCTCGTGCACCACGATCCCGCCCGCCACATCTCGCACCCCCGTCTCACCGAACAACCCGCCATCGGCCAGCATCCCGCCCCCCCAGATCCAGTGCGCAACGGGTGCATAGACCACCAGCATCCACAGGGCCGAGAACAGCAGCACGAACCCGAATCCGATCCGCTCGACATAGGCCCCCACGATCAGCGCGGGGGTGATGATCGCGAAGGTCATCTGGTAGGCGAAGAACAGGACCTCGGGCAGCGTGCCGGTCAGGCTATCAGCCGTAACGCCGTTCAGGAACGCCTTCCCGAAACCGCCCCACCAGCCGCCGGGCGACCCAAAGGCGATGGAGTAGCCCGCCACGAACCACAGCACGCTCATCAGGCAGGCGATGGCGAAGCAGTGCATGAAGACCGACAGCACATTCCGCGCCCGAACCAGCCCGCCATAGAACAGCGCAAGGCCCGGCAGGGTCATGAACAGGACCAAGGCGGTCGCGATCAGCATGAAGGCAGTGTCTGCGGCGTTCATCAAAGGTCCCCCCGGATATTCGGGGGCGACAAAGCGGGAAAGAACGGCCCGGAAAAGCGGCAAATGCAGTCAGTATTGCCCCTGAATGCAGCAATTCACCAAATGCCCGGAAATTAGGCGACTTGTCGGGCTGATTGCTCAATCCCGCAGCGCGGCAGAAATCAGTCCAAAGCGCGCATCAACAGCCCCAGCGCATGATCCCGCGCCGCCGCCCGCACCTTGGCCCGGCCAAGCGCGCCGAACTCCACCGTCTCGACCCGCGTCTCGCGTCCCCGATAGGCCAGCCCGAAGCAGACCAGCCCTTCCGGCTTGAACTCCGACCCGCCCGGCCCGGCGATCCCGGTGATCGACACCGCAAGGTCCGCCACCGAACGGCTCAGAGCGCCCTCTGCCATCTCGCGCGCAACCGCCTCGGACACCGCCCCATGCGCAGCAAGGGTTTCCGGCGACACCCCCAGCAGGTCGACCTTCGCGGCGTTGGAATAGGTGACGAAGCCCCGCTCGAACACGTCCGAGGACCCCGCGATGTCGGTCAAGGCCGCCGCGACCATACCGCCCGTGCAGCTTTCCGCCGTGGCGATCCGCAGCCCCCAATAGCGCGCCTTTGCCAACAGATCGGCGACGTCTAGCCCAGCCACGGCTGCACCACCCCGTGATAAAGTCCCGCCAGCGCGACCGAACCAAGCCCCGCGAAGAGCCCGGCCCAAAGATCGTCCAGCATCACGCCCTTTGCCCCGCCCATCCGGTCGGCCCGGCCCACCAGCCAAGGCTTCCAGATGTCGAACAGCCGGAACAAGAGGAACGGTGCGACCCAGCCCGGCCAGGCACCGAACAGAAGGTCCTCCACCCCATGCCGCCAAAGCGGAATGACGGTGAAAGACAGCGCCAGCAGTTGCCCGGCCACCTCGTCGATCACCACTTCCGATGGATCATCGCCCCCTGTTGTGCGCAGGTAGCGCGGCACGGCCCAGAACCCCAGACCTGTCGCCAGCACGAACCCCACCGGCACCGCCAGTGCAAACCCGGCTTCATGGGCTGCAACCGCCAGCGCCACCGTGATCGCGCTGGCCCAGGTGCCCGAGGCGGGCTTCAGATAGCCGGACCCGAAGAACGTGGCGACCAACGCGCTCATGTCTTCACCAGAACCGCCGTCGCCAACGCCGCAATCCCTTCCTCGCGCCCGGTGAAGCCCAGCCTTTCCGAAGTGGTGGCCTTGACCGACACACGGCCCTCGTCCACCCCCATGATCCGCGCCAACTCCGCTTGCATCGCAAGGGCATGCGGGCCGATCTTCGGACGCTCGCAGACCAGCGTCACGTCGCAGTTGCCCAACTCATACCCCCGCGACCGCGCGAGCCCGATGGCATGGGCCAGGAAAATGTGGCTCGCCGCACCCTTCCACTGCGGGTCCGAGGGCGGGAAGTGCCGCCCGATGTCCCCCTCGGCCAGCGCGCCATAGATCGCGTCAGTCAGGGCATGCATCCCCACGTCGGCGTCCGAATGGCCCAGAAGGCCCTTCCCGTGCGGCACCTTAACCCCGCACAGCCAGACATGGTCGCCCTCGCAAAAGGCGTGCACGTCATAGCCATTGCCCAACCGCACATCCATCTCGCGCCCCTTCAGGATCGCCTCGGCCCGGGCGAAATCCCCGGGATAGGTCAGCTTCAGATTGGTTTCCTCGCCGTCGACGATGGCCACGTCAAGCCCTGCCGCCCGTGCAACCTCGACATCGTCCGCGGCTCCGCCCGGATGGCTGCGATGGGCCGCAAGGATGGGCGCTAGGCGGAACGCCTGCGGTGTCTGCGCCCGGAAAAGGCCCGCCCGGTCCACCGTGCCCGAGACAAGCCCGCCCGCCCCGCGCCACAGGGCGTCGGACACCACCAGCGCCGGTGCCGCCCCATCGTGGCTTTGCAGGGCCGCACCGAGGCGCTCGATCAGCGCCCGGCTGACCAGCGGCCGCGCGCCGTCATGGATCAGCACGGCCTCGACCTGCGTCCCCTCCAGCGCACGCAGGCCCGCCTGGACCGAGGCATCGCGCGTCGCGCCACCGTCGACCAGAAGCGCATCCGTTCCCAGGGCCAGCGCCCGCTCGCGGTCGTCGGGGTGGATGACCAGCACCACCCGCATCCCGGCGAAGGCGGCCAAAGTGTGCGCCAGCACCGGTTTGCCCGCCAGCATCTGCCACTGCTTCGGCACCTCGCCGCCCATGCGGCTGCCGCGACCGGCGGCGACGATGATGACGGCTGTCTGCATGGCACCTTCCTTTGCCCTCATGCCTATTCCAGCCCGACCTGCATGACAATCTGGCGCTTTGCGCGAACGATTGCACAAAATTTGTGCAACGCATGTTTTTCAGTCATAATGACCCCGCACTGCCTTGGTCCTGTGACCCGGCAGCGCTAGCACCATAAGCAACTGCACAAGGATAAGGCTTTGTCCCTGCCGCTTGGCCCATTGACGCTGACCCCACCGGTTTTCCTGGCCCCGCTCGCCGGGATCACCGACCTGCCGTTCCGCAGACTTGTCGCCCGTTTCGGCGCGGGCCTCGTCGTGAGCGAAATGGTCGCCAGCGCCGAAGTCGTTCGCGCCCAGCCCGAAGCCCGCGCCCGGGCCGAGCTTGGCTTCGGCGAGCAGGCGACTTCGGTCCAGCTGGCCGGCCGCGACCCCTACTGGATGGCCGAGGGGGCCAGGTTCGTCGAAGGGCAGGGCGCCCGCATCATCGACATCAACATGGGCTGCCCCTCGAAACGGGTGACGACCGGCCTTTGCGGCTCGGCTCTCCTGCGCGACCTCGACCTTGCGCTCACGCTGATCGAGGCCGTGGTCAAAGCCGTGAAAGTCCCCGTCACGCTGAAGACCCGCCTTGGCTGGGACGACACGCTCCACAACGCACCCGACCTTGCCAGGCGCGCCGAAGGCGCAGGCGTCCGCATGATCACCATCCACGGCCGCACCCGCTGCCAGTTCTACAAGGGCCACGCGAACTGGGCCGCCATCCGCGCCGTCAAGGAAGCCGTGAGCATCCCCGTCATCGCCAACGGCGACATCACCGACACTGCCACCGCCAAAGAAGCCCTCTGCCTCTCCGGTGCCGACGGCGTCATGATCGGCCGCGGCGCGCAGGGGGCACCTTGGAAACTGGCGCAAGTCGCCCACGACCTTTACGGCACCCCGGCCCCGAAGGTTCCCGAAGGCGGAACCCTTGGCCGGATGATCCTCGACCATTACGAGGATATGCTCACCTTCTACGGCCGCGACCTTGGCCTGCGCATGGCCCGCAAGCACCTCGGCTGGTACCTCGAGGAAGCGGGCCTTCCCCATGCCCGCGAGGCGATCCTCACCTCCACCGATCCGGCCGAGGTGATCCAGCTGATCGAACAGGCCTTCGCCGAGCTGGAGCTGGCCGCATGACCCCTTATCGCGCGCCCTATCCGGTGCCGGGGGTGATCTGGGCCTCGCTCCCGCTTCCCACGCTGCTGATCGACGCGCAGGCCCGCATCCTGGAAGTGAACCCCGCGGCCGAAACCTTCCTGAATGCCTCGGCCAAGGCGCTGAAGGACCAGCCGGTTTTCGACCGCCTCGCCATCGACGCCCCGATGGACGAGGCACTTGCCCGGGTCCGGGCAAACCAGTCCGCCCTGAACATCAACGACGTCGATGTGACCACCGGCGAACGTCCGCCGCTGCAATGCACGATCCATCTCGCACCCATGCACGACAACCCCGGCATCGTGATGCTGATGCTGTCCCCCCGCGAACTGGCCGACCGCCTCGGCCGGTCGATGGGCGCCAAGACCGCCGCGCGATCCGCCATCGGCATGGCCGAGATGCTGGCGCACGAAATCAAGAACCCGCTTGCCGGCATTTCCGGTGCGGCCCAGCTCCTCAGCATGAACCTGTCGCCCGAAGACCAGGAGATGACGGACCTCATCGTCGAGGAAACCCGCCGCATCGTGAAGCTGCTGGAACAGGTGGAGCAGTTCGGTAACCTTCGCCCACCTGAACGCAAGCCGGTCAACATCCACGATGCCCTGGACCGCGCCCGCAAGTCCGCACTTGTCGGCTTTGCGGCCCACATGACCATTGTCGAGGATTACGACCCCTCGCTTCCGGCAACCTTCGCCGACAGCGACCAGCTGATGCAGGTCTTCCTGAATCTGATCAAGAACGCCGCCGAAGCCTGCCGGAACGGCGGCACCATCCGGCTTCACACCTTCTACGACCTCAGCCTGCGCCTGCGCCGCAAGGACGGGCCCTCGGCGGCCCTTCCCCTGAATATCGAGATCATCGACGACGGCCCCGGCATCAAGCCCGAGATCGCCTCCAGCATCTTCGAGCCCTTCGTCTCGGGCCGCGAAAACGGCACCGGCCTTGGCCTGGCGCTTGTCTCGAAGATCATCACCGACCACGAGGGCTGGATCACCGTCGACTCTGCCCCCGGTCGCACTGTGTTCCGCGTCTCCCTGCCGATGGCCCCCCGTGAAAAGAAGAAGGAAGCGAAATAATGGATGGCACCATCCTTGTCGCCGACGACGACCGCACGATCCGCACTGTCCTGACCCAGGCGCTGACCCGGGCGGGCTGCAAGGTCCATGCGACCTCCAGCCTCATGACGCTGATGCGCTGGGTCGAGGAAGGGAAGGGCGACCTTGTGATCAGCGACGTGATCATGCCTGACGGCAACGGCCTTGATGCGCTGCCCCGGATTTCCAAGATGCGCCCCGGCCTGCCGGTGATCGTGATCTCGGCGCAGAACACCATCATGACCGCGATCCAGGCCGCCGAGGCCGAGGCTTTCGACTACCTGCCGAAACCCTTCGACCTGCCGGACCTGATGAAGCGGTCCGCCAAGGCGCTGGACCAGAAGCGCCGCGCGCCCAAGGTCGTGGTCCCCGCGCGGGAAGCTGGGGATGACCTGCCGCTGGTGGGCCGCACCCCGGCGATGCAGTCGCTCTATCGCCTCGTCGCCCGTGTGATGAACACCGAGCTTGCCGTTCTCATCACCGGTGAATCCGGCACAGGAAAATCGCTGATCGCCCGGGCGATCCACGACTTCTCTGACCGCCGGACGCTGCCCTTCGTCGTGGCGCAGGCGGCGGACCTGCAAGGCGTCGATGGTCCCGCGACGCTCCTCTCCAAGGCCCGCGGCGGTTCTGTCGTCTTTGACGAGGTTGCCGATTACGACGCCGACACCCAGGCCAGGGTCGTGCGGATGCTCGACATTCTGGGCGACAAGGCTCCCAGGGTCATGGCGACCAGTCAAAGCGACCTCTCCTCGCGCATGGATGCGGGCCAGTTCCGCCAGGACCTCTACTACCGTCTTGGCGGTGTGACCCTGCACGTGCCCTCCTTGCGCGAACGGGTCGAGGACATCCCCCTTCTTGCCGAACACTTTCTCACCAAGGGCGAGCGGGACCTTGGCACCGTCCGCCGCCTGTCGGCGGGCGCCATCGACCTCATCCGCGCCTATTCCTGGCCCGGCAACGTGCGGCAGCTTGAAAACACGATCCGCCGCCTGCTGGTCACCGCGTCCGAGACCGACATCGCCCGGGCCGAAGTCGAACAGGTCCTCGGCCAGCAACCCAGCCCCGAACCTCTGACCGGCGTGAACGAGGGCGACAAGCTCTCCGCCTCGGTCGCGCGTCACCTTAAGCGCTACTTCGACCTGCATGGCGGCCAGCTGCCCCCGCCCGGCGTCTACCAGCGCATCTTGCGCGAGGTGGAACTTCCGCTGATCGAGATCGCACTGGACGCCACCGCCGGAAACCAGGCGAAATGTGCCGATCTTCTCGGCATCAACCGCAACACCCTGCGCAAGAAGATCACCGATCTCGACATCCGTGTGACCCGTCGCCGCAAGTTGATGTAGACGGGCCACATTGAATGTGTCTTTTCGGTTTCACCTCGTCGCGCATCAAGATATAGTGGTCTGGGGGGAAAGAACCCCCGGTTGACGTGCGGGACAGGGTGGATCGGGCAGTTCACAGGGATGTCTGGCTTAGGTTTTCGCGCCTGCGACGGCAGCGGCGGGTGCAGACGGCTGTCACACTCGGCCTCGTCTTCCTCGGACCGGTCCTGGCGGTGGCAACCTTCCTGGCGCTTGGCCCTTTCAACCAGGATGCAGGCTCGCCGACGCTGCGGCTGATCCTGCTGGCCGACCTGATCTACGTCCTGGTCATCGCGGCCCTGGTGTTGGCCCGGGTCGTCCGCCTGCTTGCCGACCGCCGCTCTCAGTCCGCCGGATCCCGTCTGCACCTGCGCCTCTCCGGCGTCTTCATGCTGATCGCGCTGATTCCCACCGTGCTGGTTGCCGTCTTCGCGGTCCTCTCGATCAACATTGGCCTGGAAGGCTGGTTCTCCGACCGTGTCCGTTCTGTGGTCGGCTCCTCGCTCTCCGCCGCCCAGGCCTATGATGCCGTCCAGAAGGACGACCTCGCCGCCGACGTCGACACGCCTGCAGGCTACCTGAACGACGCCAAGCGCCGCACGCCCTTCCTGCGCGACGACCAACTTCGCCCGCTTCTGTCCCAGGCCCAGCAGGTCATCCAGCGTGGGCTGAAAGAGGCCTATCTTGTCGACGGCACCGGCGCCCTGAAGACTCGCGGCGAACGCTCCTACCTTTTCGACTTCGAAGCCCTCACTGAAGAACACCTGAAACTCGCGCGTGAGGGGAACACCGTCCTCATCCCCGACTGGTCGAACAACGAATTCCGCGCCCTCATCCGGCTCGAGGCCTATACAGACCGGTACCTTTACGTTACCCGCACCGTCGACGGCTCGATCCTTTCGCTCCTCGACGAAACGCAGGAAACCGTCCAGCTCTACAATCAGCTGGAATCCGAACGCGGCCGGCTCCTCTTCAACTTCGGGCTGATCTACCTCGGCTTTGCGCTGATCCTGATCCTGGCCGCGATCTGGCTGGGCCTGTGGTTCGCCGAACGCCTGTCGCGCCCGGTGGGCCGCCTGGCCGGGGCAGCGGAAAGGGTAGGGGGCGGCGACCTCGATGTGCAGGTGACGGAAGAAGAGGGCGACGATGAGATCGCCTCCCTCGGCCGCCTTTTCAACCAGATGACCCGCCAGCTGAAAGGCCAGCGCGAGGCGCTTGTCGAAAGCCATGCCCAAACCGAAACCCGGCGTCGGCTCTTTGACTCCGTGCTGTCGAACGTGACGGCGGGCGTGATCGGCCTCGACAGCGACGGGGACATCGACTTCGTCAACCGCGCGGCCGAAAAGCTCCTTGATTTCGCCGACGGCCAGCCCGACATGCCGCTGGCCGCCGCCGTCCCGGAGTTTGCGCCGCTCTTCGATCGCCTGCGCGACGGGGCGGGGCTGGCCGTGCAGGAAGAGGTCCGCCTTACCCGTCGCGGAAAGCTTGAAAGCCTCCTCGTCCGCATGTCCACCCGGCGCAGCGAGTCGGGCGACCTGGAAGGATATGTGGTCGCCTTCGACGATGTGACCGACCTCGTCTCTGCCCAACGCATGGCCGCATGGGGCGACGTCGCCCGCCGCATCGCGCATGAGATCAAGAACCACCTGACCCCGATCCAGCTCTCTGCCGAACGCATCAAGCGCAAGTTCGCGACCCAGGTTCGCGACCATGAGGACCTGGAACAGTACACCGACGTCATCATCCGCCAGACCAACGACCTGCGCCGGATCGTCGATGAATTCTCCAAGTTCGCCCGGATGCCCGAACCCGACCGCCGCGACTGCGATCTTGCCGCCCTGCTGAAAGGCGCGGTCCTTCTGCAAGAAAACGGCCAGCCCGGCGTGCGCTTCGTCAAGGACATCCCGGCGGACGAGCTTCACCTCGACCTCGACGCCACGATGATCGGCCAGGCCTTCACGAACCTTATCAAGAATGCCGGGGAAGCGATTGAAGCCTATCAGGAAAAGACAAAGCCGCCCAGCTTTGTCCCTGAAATCCGCGTCTCGCTGACCGCCGACGACACCGAAGCCGTGATCCACATCAGCGACAACGGCACCGGGTTGCCCCCAGACCGCGCCCGCCTGTTCGAGCCCTACGTCACCACCCGCGACAAGGGCACCGGCCTTGGTCTGCCCATCGTCAAGAAGATCATCGAGGAGCACGGCGGGACGCTCGCCCTCCTCGACGCGCCCGTCTTCGACGGAAACGACCACCCCGGCGCGATGGCCGAAATTCGCCTGCCGCGCGCCCTTCGCAAACGGCCGCGCACCCATGTCCCGCTGGGTGCCGCGCCGACTGACAAGCCTCACGAGAAGGAAGCCCACCCATGAGCATTCTCATCGTCGATGACGAACAGGACATCCGCGAACTGATTGGCGACATCCTGCGTGACGAAGGCTACCAGACGCGGCTGGCCGCCAATTCCGACGACTGCATGGCCGAGATCAACGCCGATCCGCCCGCCCTGATGATCCTGGACATCTGGCTCAAGGACAGCCGCATGGATGGGATCGACATCCTCAAGACCGTCAAGCGCGACAATCCCGACATTCCCGTCGTGATTATCTCCGGCCACGGAAACATTGAAATCGCCGTCGCCGCCATCAAGCAGGGTGCCTACGACTTCATCGAAAAGCCCTTCAACATCGATCAGTTGATGGTCGTCGTTGCCCGCGCAATGGAAACCAGCCGCCTGCGCCGCGAGAACCAGGAACTGCGCCGCCGTGACGTCACCTCGACCGAGATGGTCGGCTCCTCGCTCGCCTTCAAGACTTTGAAGGGCAACCTCGACAAAGTCACCAAGTCGAACGCGCGGGTTATGCTGACGGGCGAGCCCGGCACCGGCAAGGAAATGGCGGCGCGCTACATCCACATGCACTCGAATCGCGCGGCGGCCCCCTTCATCACCGTCTCGTCGGCTTCGATCGAGCCCGAGCGTATGGAAGAAGTGCTCTTCGGCCGCGAAACCCCCGACCGCGGCGTCGAACCCGGCCTTCTGGAACAGGCCCACGGCGGCATCGTCTACTTTGACGAAGTCGCGGACATGCCGCTGGGCACCCAGTCCAAGATCCTGCGCGTCCTGACTGAACAGCAGTTCACCCGGGTGGGCGGGGCCGACAAAGTGCGTGTTGACCTTCGCGTCATTTCCTCGACCTGCCGCGACTTGCGCTCCGAGATCGGGCTTGGCCGCTTCCGGCAGGAACTTTACGATCGCCTGAATGTCGTACCCATCGCCGTCCCCTCGCTGTCGGCCCGGCGCGAGGACGTGCCCGAACTAACCCTCCACTTCATGGACTGGTTCCACAAGACCCAAGGGCTGCCCGCCCGAAGACTGTCGGAAGAGGCGAACACCGTACTTCAGACGCTCCCCTGGCCCGGTAATATCCGCCAATTGCGCAACATGATAGAACGCATCCTGATCTTGGGCGACAGCACCGGGCCCATTGAGGCGTCCGAGATTCCCGGCAACGAACCCAAGGCCGAGGCTGAAAGTGCCCTGTCCCTCTCTGGCACCGTCGCGACCTTGCCCCTGCGTGAGGCGCGCGAGCTCTTCGAGCGAGAATACCTCCTTACCCAGATCAACCGCTTCGGCGGCAACATCAGCCGGACCGCCAGCTTCGTCGGCATGGAACGCTCGGCCCTGCATCGCAAATTGAAGTCGCTGGGCGTGGTCGGCGCGACCCGGGGCAGGGGCTTCGGCGACTTCGAGGAGTAAGGCCGTCGTCAGGGACCTGGGACCTGCAAGGTACTCTCAACAGTTTTGGACTGATCGCAGTCACGGTGCCCGAACATTGACCCACCGGCCCCGATCTGACATTCAGGCCCAGACGACGGGTCGCGGGGAATCTGATGAAGGTGATCATCTGCGGGGCGGGTCAGGTCGGCTGGCAGATCGCCCGCCACCTCTCCGGCGAAAAGAACGACGTCACTCTCGTCGACACGAACGCCGACCTCGTCCGCCGCGCCACAGACACGCTTGATGTCCAGGGCGTTGTCGGTTTTGCCAGCCATCCCGATGTCCTGGCCAAGGCCGGGGCGCGTGACGCCGACATGCTGATCGCCGCCACCCATTCGGACGAGGTGAACATGGTCACCTGTCAGGTTGCCCATGTCGTCTTCAACGTGACCCGCAAGATCGCCCGCATCCGCGCGCAGAACTACCTCGATCCGCTTTACGGCACCCTGACCAACCAGGACGGCCTCGCCATAGACGTGGTGATCTCGCCCGAACGCGAGGTTGCCGAGGCCGCGCTCCAGCGCCTTGCCGCGCCTGCCACCTTCGACACTGAAAGCTTCATGAACGGCCGCGCCCAGCTTCTGGGCATCCAGCTGACCGAGGATTGCCCGGTCCTCAACACCCCTCTGCGCCAGCTGAACGAGCTGTTCTCCACCCTCCGCGCCATCGTCGTGGGCATCCGCCGCGAGGACCGTCTCTTCGCCCCCGACCCCGGCGACCAGCTTTATGCCGATGACCAGATCTACGTCTTCACCCAATTCGAGGACGTGAACCGCGCGCTGGAAATCTTTGGCAAGAAAACGAAAAAGCAGGAACGCGTGGTGATCGTTGGCGGCGGCAACGTTGGTCTCGCCGTGGCCCGCGCACTGGAAGCCCGCACCGACCGCGTGCGCGCCAAGATCATCGAGAAGGACCGCGCCACCGCCGAGGCAGCCGCCGACGCGCTGGAGCGGACCATCGTCCTGAACGGTGACGGGATGGATATCGACCTGTTGATGGAAGCCTCCATCGACCGGGCCGATGCGGTGCTGGCTGTCACCGACGACGACAAGACCAACCTTCTCGTCGCCGTGCGCGCCAAGCAGGCCGGCTGCCAGATGACCATTGCGCTGGTCAATGACCCCACGCTTGCCCCCTTGATGGCGCCTTTGGATATCGACGCCTACATCAACCCCCGCGCCACGACCGTCTCGTCGATCCTGCGCCACATCCGCCACGGCCGCGTCCGCGCGGTCTACTCCATCGGCGACGCCGAGGCCGAGATGATCGAGGCGCAGGTTCTCTCCACCTCGCCCCTCGCCGGGCGCCTGATCCGTGACGTCGAATTCCCCGAAGGCGTGCTCGTGGGGGCCGTGATGAAGGGCGACAAGGTCCTGAAGCCGACTGGCGAGCTTCGGATCGAGACGGGCGATGTCATAGCACTCTTCGCGATGGCCAAGGACGTGCCCGAGGTTGAACGCCTCCTGCAAGTCTCGATCGACTTCTTCTGATGCTGACCCGGCTGGCAGAACTGCCGCTTCTGGTAGTGCTCCTTGGGTTCTCCGGGGCGATGGCCCTTGTCCCCGCGCTGTATGCCCTTGGGGTGGACGACCTCGAACTTGCCCGCGCCTTTCTTTACTCGGCTCTGATCCTTCTCGTCCTGACCGTGATGCTGGGCATCGCCACCGCCGCCTACAGCCCGCGCGACCCGACCCGCAGCCACCTCGCCGCCCTCGTCCTCGCCTATGCCGTGCTGCCCTTCGCCCTGGCACTTCCCCTGCGTGAGGCCGTGCCCGACACCAGCCTGACCAACGTCTGGTTCGAGATGATCTCGGCCTTCACCACCACGGGCGCTTCGGTCTATCCGCCCGAAAGATTGGCCGACCCGGTCCACCTGTGGCGCGCGACCGTGGGCTGGTTCGGCGGCTTTCTCATCATCCTAGCGGCCTACTCCATCCTGGCTCCGCTGAACCTGGGCGGCACCGAGGTGTCCTCCGGCCGTGTCCCCGGTCGCGGGGCCGTCGGCACGGCCCAGGTCGCCCGCACCGCCGATCCTTCCGTCCGTCTCACCCGCTTTGCCCTGCTGCTGTTCCCGGTCTACGGCGCGCTGACCTTCCTTTTGTGGTGCGGCCTCCTCATCCTCGGCGAACCCGGCATCTCGGCCCTGATCCATGCGATGGGCACGCTCTCGACCTCCGGCATCACCGGCAGCATCCCTTTCCAGGAAGCTCCTGCCGGCGCGGCCGGAGAGGTGCTGATCTTTCTCTGCTTCGCCTTCGCCATCACGCGTCGCGCGCTTCCCGGCATCCGCTTGGCCGAAAACCGCCGCCCGCTCCTTCAGGACCCCGAACTGCGTCTTGCGACCCTCGTCGTCCTGGCCGTCACGCTGATCCTCTTCCTGCGCCACTGGTTCGTCGCCACCGGAGCCGAGGGCGACACCGCCGAAATGCCCCCCTCCTTCTGGGGCATCCTCTTCACGGCGGCCTCCTTCCTGACCACCACGGGCTATGTCTCTGCCGACTGGCAGACTGCCACCGAATGGTCCGGCATCGGCACCCCCGGCCTTGTCCTTCTTGGCCTGGCGATCATCGGCGGCGGGACCGCGACGGCGGCGGGGGGCGTGAAGCTTCTCCGCGTCTACGCGCTCCTCCGCCACGGCGAGCGCGAGCTTGAGAAAATCATCCACCCCAACTCCATCGGTCGTGGCGGCACCGAGGCCCGGCGCCTGCGCGGCGAGGGCGCGCAGTTTGCCTGGGTCTTCTTCATGCTTTTCGCCACCTCGATCGCCGTGGTCGCGGCGCTCCTGCTTCTGGCCGGGGTCGATTTCGAACAGACGATGGTCCTGGCCATCGCCGCACTCACCACGACGGGTCAATTGGCCGAGCTTGGTGCAGCCGTGCCCATCGTCTACCAGGACCTGGGCGATACGGTGAAAATCATCCTCGGGGTGGCGATGGTGATTGGGCGACTCGAGACGCTGGCGCTCCTCGCCCTGATCCTGCCCGGTCGCAGCCGGGGCTAGCGGCAGCACCTAACAGCCTGATTTTTTGCGCTGGAAACTCCCGCGCGCGCGCTTCATACTTGGCACAGCCGTGACAAGCGGCAAGAACAGGGCAACGAAGAACGACCACGACGCGACAGTGAAGCGATAGAAAAACAAGGCACAAAAACGATGGCCGCTGACAAGCAAAACCTGCAAGACGCCTTCCTCAACCATGTCCGCAAAGCCAAGGTCCCGGTGACGATCTTCCTGATCAACGGCGTCAAGCTTCAGGGCGTTATCACATGGTTCGACAATTTCTGCGTGCTCTTGCGCCGTGACGGCCAGTCGCAGCTTGTCTACAAGCATGCGATCTCCACCATCATGCCGGGCGCGCCGATCAGCCTCTATGAAGGGGAAGACTGATCTCCCGACCACCTCAGGATGACGACGACCTCATCGCCCCGCGCGATGGTCAACGCCTGCGCGACACAGCCGCAGCCGCAACGCGCACCTTTGTCCTGCATCCTGCGCTGAAGTCGTCCAATGCCCGCCGCCTGCCCGAACACGGCCTGGCCGAGGCTGTCTCGCTTGCCGCAGCTCTGCCCGAGCTCGAGGTCCGTGGCGCCGAGGTCGTTCGCCTTGCCCGCGTCGCTCCCGGCACATTGCTCGGCTCAGGCAAGGTCCAGGAACTGAAGGACCGCTTCAAGGCCGACCACATCGATCTCGTCATCGTCGATGGCACCGTCTCGCCGGTCCAGCAGCGCAACCTGGAAAAGGAATGGGGGGTCAAGCTCCTCGACCGCACCTCGCTGATCCTGGAGATCTTCGCCGACCGTGCCCGCACCCGGGAGGGCGTCCTGCAGGTAGAACTTGCCGCCCTTAGCTACCAGCGCACCCGCCTTGTCCGCGCCTGGACCCACCTTGAACGCCAGCGCGGCGGCTTCGGCTTCGTCGGCGGCCCGGGCGAGACCCAGATCGAAAGCGACCGCCGCGCCATCGACGATCAGGTCGTCCGGCTGAAACGTCAGCTCGACCAGGTGGTCAAGACGCGCGAGCTGCACCGCGCCGCCCGCGCCAAGGTGCCGTTCCCGATCGTGGCCCTTGTCGGCTATACCAACGCCGGAAAGTCCACGCTGTTCAACCGGATCACCGGCGCGGAAGTCCTGGCCAAGGACATGCTCTTCGCCACGCTCGACCCCACCATGCGCGGCGTCGTGCTGCCGTCCGGCGCAAAGATCATCCTGTCGGATACCGTGGGTTTCATCTCGGACCTGCCCACCCAGCTTGTCGCCGCCTTCCGCGCCACGCTGGAAGAGGTGCTGTCTGCCGACCGCATCCTCCACGTCCGTGACATCAGCCACCCTGAAACCGTGGAACAGGCTGCCGACGTGGCCGACATCCTGACCTCCCTTGGGGTGGGCGAGGACACGCCCCAGATCGAAGTCTGGAACAAGCTCGACCTCGTCGACGCCTCCCAGCGCGAGGCGCTCAGCTCACAAGCCGCGCACCGCCCCCGCGTTCTTCCGGTCTCGGCCCTGACCGGCGAGGGGGTCGATAAACTCCTCACCCTCATCACCGGCACTCTCGACGCCGACCGGACCGAGGCGACCCTGATCATCCCCTTCTCGGACGGCCGCAAGCGCGCCTGGCTCCACGACCAGGCCATCGTGCAACATGAGGCCGAGGCCGAGGATGGTTGGCACCTCACCGTCCGCTGGACCGCCCGCCAGCAGAACCGCTACCGCAAGTTCTGACCCAAGCCGCGCCCGCGCCCCGCTGCCGTCCCCGCAAGCGCCTTTCATCTTTGCCCCAATATCTCCGCCGGAGGCACTGCCCGGCCAGCCCGATGCACTCCGCTTCTTGACCAAGATGCTCCGCGTCCGGCAACGCCATACCCGAGCCTGTCTGCGTCCTTCACGCAGACAGGCGAGACAAGGGACTTGTGGCGAAAGCCGCTCCTTTTGGAAATCGTCCCGACCCGGCTGGAGTCACCGCCGGCGCGGGCGGGCAAGGTAGATGCTGTCGCACCATTCGTCGCGCCAGAGCAGCGTGCGCTCCGCCCGGTGCGTCTCGCGGAACCCCAGCCGGTCCAGCAGCCCAAGCGAGGCCGCATTGCGGGGATCAACCTCGGCCGTCAGCGCGGGCAGGTCGGGAAACTCGGCCTCCAGCTCTGCAATCACCGCTGTCATCGCCTCGAACGCCAGGCCCTGACCCCAATGCGCAGGCGACAGCAGGAAGCCCACCTCCGGCATCGCCCAGGCGCCGGCCTTGCCGATGACGAGGCCGTCCTTCTCGATCAGCCAGTCCCGGCTGTCCGGCGCCTGGTCCACCAGGAAGCGCAGCCAGGTCCGCGTCTCCTCCAGCGTCTCATGCTCGGGCCGCGACCAGTAGCGCATCACGCGCGTGTCCGACATCAACCGGTGCACGGCCTCCAGGTCGTCCCACGCCGCCTGCCGCAGCACCATCCGCTCCGTTCGCAGCGTCGGGACGCTCACTGCCCCTCCGGCGTCAGCACCATCACCCCCGCCGCCGCCGCCCGCGCCAGGTCCGGGTCCAGCGACATCGGGATATATTCGCCCCGCCGCCACAACTCGCCCAGATCGTCGTAATGCCGCGACAAGGGATGGCCCGACTGCCCCGTGGCCGTGATGAAGACCGAACTGTCGGGGTCGGCAAAGTCATAGACCCCGCGATAGCCGGCCGAATGCACGTTCTGATAGGGCTCCGGTCCCTCACCTCGCGTCACGCCCCGCATCAGCGTATCATCCCCGCCCGAGGTGGACTGCCGGATGTTCACGAAATACTTGATGAACGGCACTTCGCCCAGCACCGGATGGTCATGCGTCGCCTGGTGCGCATCGCCCCAGCGCCAGCTCTCCAGGTTGTCCCCATAGCGCTCCGTCAGCTCCAGCAGCGCCTCGTCCAGCGCGATCCGCGCGATGTCGGTGCAGCTTTCCACCGCCGCCGACTGGATCACGTCGCACCACACCGACGCGCCCCCCACGTTGCGATAGACCCGCTCGATGAAGACGGGGGAGATATGGGTGAAGCTCTCCGACATCGACCCCAGCTCGTCCTGGATCAGCCGCTTCTGCAGCGCCCGCAGCCAGGCCTCGGCGATCAGGGGTTCCGGCAGATGCTCGTTCATCTCGCCGTTCCATTCGGCCAGAAGGATCAGCGCCCGCTGCCGCAACCGTTCCGGGGTCCCCTCCGGCGCCGCCTCGCCGGTGAACCACAAGTCCGCCCCGATCAGCGGCAGCAGCGACCGCGCCGTCGGGTTCACCGTGTCCAGTTGCGCCTCGATGAAGCTTTCCCGCGTATGCACCTCGCGCGCCTTCATCAGCGTCAGCCAGCGCTGGATGCGCTGCGTGTCGCCCCAGTCGAAACTGACATGCTTCGGGAAGGGCCGGTCCACCGTCTTGTTGTTGGTGTTGCCCAGCAGACCCGAAACGGGGTTTACCACCCGCGGGTTGTCCTCGTAGGGCAGGATCCCTTTGAACCCGACCCGCGGATCCGACCCCAGCGCCGGCAGGCGGCCTTGCGACGGATGCCCCGGGTCCCGCGCCGGCAGCGCCCCCATCACCTGCAGCGCGATCCCGGTCCCGTCGGCCAGCATCACGTTCTGTGCCGGGGCAACCACCATCCGGCCCGCCTCCAGCGCCTCCGGGATGCCTTGCGCCTTCATCAGCCCCATCGCACCGCTGATCGAGCGATCCTCGCCCGAGAGCGCCGTCCAGCTGATCGCCGCCACATGCCCGGCCGGCGTGATCGTCCCCAGGTCGTAATGCCCGCCCGGCAGGATCGGCCCGTTGCGCGACCAGCGCAGCGTCAGTGTCACCGGCTCGGCGTCCTTGACCTCGATGATCGACTGGCGGCTCTCGAAGGTCGCCCAGCCGTCCGGCGTCTGGTACTCCTCTGGGTTATCCGGGTTCAGCGTCTCGATCACCACGTCCTGGTCGTCGACATAGGCCGTCGTCAAACCCCAGCCCAGCTTTTCGGATCGTCCGACCAGCACCAGCGGCACCCCGGGGATCGTCCCGCCGATGACCCCGCCCGACTGCAGCTCCAGTCGCGCCAGATACCAGATTGTCGGCGCGGTCAGCCCCAGATGTGGGTCGTTCGCCAGAAGGCTTCCCCCGGCTGCAGACCGTTCGGGCATCGCCGCCCATGAGTTCGACGCCCCCGCCATCCCTGCGTCAGCCACTGGCGAAAACGGCCCTTCCGCGAACTCGACCGGCGCCATCAGGGGGGCCACGCCCGGCACCAGGCTGGCATAATCGGGCAAGGCGGTGACACCCTGGCTCGGGTCGTCGGGCAGGATGTCGGCCATTCGCTCGTTCGGCAGCAGCAGCGACACGCGGGCCCGCAGCACTTCGGTCTGCACCGCGCTTGAAAGCTGCAGCGACATCAGCTTCAGGATCGCGATCGAATCCGCTGGGGCCCAGACCGAAATCTGCGGCTCGAAAATGAAGAATTCCGGAGCACCCCGCCCGCGCGCACCCTGGTTGACCTCTTCGATCCAGGCATTCACCCCGGCGGCATAAGCCTCAAGCGCGCGCGTCGTCGCTTCGTCCTGCACCTGGGCAGACTGCAAGGCCAGACCGTAAAGATCATAGCGCCGCATCAACTCGTCCACCTTCACCGTGGCCGGACCGAAGATCTCCGACAGCCGCCCCTGTGCCGTCCGCCGCAGCATGGTCATCTGCCACAGCCGATCCTGCGCATGGGCAAAGCCCAGGGCGTAGAACACGTCCTCATCCGTCTTGCCGAAGATATGCGGCACGTTGTCGTTGTTGCGCACGATCTCGACCGGCGCGGTGATCCCGGCAACGGTGAAGTCCTCGTCATAATCGACCAGCGAGCGCGACAGGATGTAATAGGCAAGCAGCGCCAGGACGACGCCCAGGGCAAGCAGCCCCGACACGATCCGGATCAGCCAGCGAAAGGCGGTCAGCATGTTGGACTGTCCATTGGGCCCTGTCCTTGACGGCGGGAAGCGGATCGGTTCCTAGTCGAAGCGCCGGTGAAGGGCAACACGCAGGGGGCGCAGATGGCAAAAGTGGCATTTCTTGGCTTGGGAGTCATGGGATTCCCGATGGCGGGGCATCTGGCCGCAAAAGGACATGAGGTGGCGGTTTACAACCGCACCGCTTCCAAGGCGGACGCCTGGACGTCAAAGCACAAGGGCCGCGCCGCCACAACCCCGCGCGAGGCCGCCACGGGGGCCGAGTTCGTGATGGCCTGCGTCGGCAATGACGACGACCTCGCCCAGGTCTGCACCGGCCCCGACGGCGCGTTTTCGGGCATGGCGAAGGGCGCGGTTTTCGTCGACCACACCACGGTCTCGGCCCAGATCACCCGCAAGCTTGCTGTCGAGGCGGCCGCTCTCGGTCTCCACTTCGTCGACGCCCCCGTCTCGGGCGGACAGGCCGGGGCCGAAAATGGCCAGCTTTCCATCATGTGCGGCGGTGCGCCCGAGGATTACGCCAGGGCCGAGCCGGTGATGGCCGCCTATGCCCGCATCTGCCGCCTGATCGGGGACAGCGGGGCAGGGCAGCTTGCCAAGATGATGAACCAGATCTGCATCGCGGGCCTGATGCAGGGCCTGAGCGAAGCCTTGGCCTTTGGCCAGAAAGCGGGCCTTGACGGCGAAAAGGTGGTCGAGGTCATTTCGCAGGGCGCTGCCGGGTCCTGGCAGATGGTCAACCGCCACAAGACCATGCTGGCCGACAAGTTCGACTTCGGCTTCGCGGTGGACTGGATGCGCAAGGACCTCGGCATCTGCCTGGAAACCGCCGACCAGATCGGCGCGCGCCTGCCGGTGACGGCACTTGTGGACCAGTTCTACAAGGACGTGCAACTGATGGGTGGGGGGCGGAACGACACCTCCAGCCTGATCCGCCGTCTCAAATAGGGCACGAGTCAGCGCACCGCTCACGGTCCAGACCGACAGGCTATTGCGTCAAGCGGTGGGCAAAACGCCCACCGTCCGCCCGCGCCGAAAGCTTAACACTTCCTGAACGTCCGCAGCCAAGCCCTTGAAATCAAAGGGCTTGGAAAAGTGCCCACGCGCGGGCAGCTTAGGGAATGATCCGGGTATACTTGATCCCCGCCAACGAGGCCCCGGCAATCAGCCCCTGCTGCCCGAAGACCATCGCGATCACCTCGTCCAGCTCGGTCGTCTGCTTGCCGATGCTGGCCCCCTCTTCCGGCGAGGCATAACGGATGTCCGCCCCTGCCGCCCAGCCCGAGGACCGCCGAAACTTCTCCAGCGCCTCGGGGGACATGAAGAACAGGGTATGGGCGTACTGCTGCGCCCCGATCTGCAACCCGAACGACCCCTTGGCCGCAGAATAATAGTCGACCGTCACCCCCTGGATCCGCAGCGCGCCGCGCCCGAAGGCCCCGCCGAACCCCGCGCCGACTTCGGTCATCAGGGGCATGTACAGGACCCCGGACGCCCGGCTCGCCAGGTCCCGGGTGCCTGGATACTGGGTGAAGAGGAAGTCCTCGGTCGCATCGACCCGCGCCTCGATCTGGCCCGCACCGTTGGAGCCGATCCCGTTGTTGCAGGCTGCCAGCCCGAAGGCCCCCGCACCCAGCAACAGCCCGCGCCGCGTCATCATCATGTCGGTCATCCCACCGCCCTTTCATGCCTCACGGGGTCTCTCAGCCCCTTGGTTGGAAACCTAGCCGCTTTCCACGCGCCTGTCATGCCCCGATGCCGGTACAGGCAACCGGACGCCTAGGGTGTCAGCGTGGCATAGAGCGCGAAATCCTCTGCCGCCGCCGCGCGCAAAAGCGTGGTCGTCTCGCCCGACAGCTCGGTCGCCCCGGGCGGAGACACGTTAAGACGCGGCAGAATCACTTCACAGCCCAGCCGCTCCTCCAAGAAATGGACGAAGCTGTCGATCTCCTCGTAGCGGAACAGCCGGTCGACGCCCACGCCCTGCCGCGGCCGCAGGAACTTTCCCTGGCTGCCCACGTCCGCGAAGTCCGGCCGCGGGTCCTGACACCAGGCCCGGACGAAGTCGTCGAAGCTCATCCCCCTGGTCGACTTCCCGGCATCCGTTTCCTCCCGCTGACGGAACCGGTACCAAGATCCCAGCCAATCCGTCGGCTCGCGCATCAGCGCCACCAGCGTGAAAGTGTCCTTGGACGCGGCTTCCAGGAACGGGCCGATGAAGCGCCGGTAGCGATGGACCGTGGTGTGCTTCAAAAGAGGAGGCCTCTGGATGGACACCGCAGCCAACGATTCGAGCGCCGCCGCAATCGCGGTCGATCCGGTTTTCGGCGTGGCCAGAAACGCAAGCCTCTGCTCCCAGAACACCAGCATTCCTGGCCCTTTCCCCAGAAAAATCCGCACATCGCCCGGTTGTCCCGGATTTTCGTCAACACTCCCTTAACCAAACCGCGCCCAAACTGCCACCGTGAGATTTAGGTTGAATTGTTCCCTATTTGTGCTCATAAGTGCAAGAACACTTGGGGAACATTGGCAAGGATTGCCGCTCCCATGCGGCTGTGAAATAAGGAGAACGACATGGCGGCGGCAAATCTTCTCGACCTCGGGAGCAAGCGGGATATGGACAAGTCGAAGGCGCTGGAAAGCGCGCTCGCGCAGATCGAACGGCAGTTCGGCAAGGGTTCGATCATGCGCCTTGGCGCGGACAGCCCCGCGATGGACATCGAGGCCACCTCGACCGGCTCCCTCGGCCTTGACATTGCTCTGGGGATCGGCGGCCTGCCCAAAGGCCGGATCATCGAAATCTACGGCCCCGAAAGCTCAGGCAAGACAACGCTGACTCTGCATGTGGTTGCCGAGGAACAGAAAAAGGGCGGCGTCTGCGCCTTCGTCGATGCCGAACACGCGCTGGACCCGCAGTACGCCAAGAAGCTGGGCGTCAACCTGGATGAGCTTCTGATCTCGCAGCCCGACACCGGCGAACAGGCGCTGGAGATCGTGGATACGCTGGTCCGCTCGGGCGCCGTCAGCCTGGTCGTGGTCGACTCGGTCGCGGCGCTGGTGCCGAAGTCCGAGATCGAAGGCGACATGGGTGACATGCAGATGGGCTCCCAGGCCCGCCTGATGTCCCAGGCGATGCGCAAGCTCACCGCTTCCATCGGCCGGTCCAACTGCATGGTGATCTTCATCAACCAGATCCGCCAGAAGATCGGCGTGATGTTTGGCAACCCGGAAACCACCACGGGCGGCAACGCGCTGAAATTCTACGCCTCCGTGCGCCTCGACATCCGCCGCATCGGCGCGATCAAGGACCGTGAGGAAGTTGTCGGCAACACCACCCGCGTCAAGGTGGTCAAGAACAAGGTGGCCCCGCCCTTCAAGCAGGTCGAATTCGACATCATGTATGGCGAAGGCATCTCCAAGAACGGCGAGTTGATCGATATCGGCGTAAAGGCCGGGGTCGTCGAAAAGTCGGGTGCCTGGTATTCCTTCAAGGACGAACGCATCGGCCAGGGCCGTGAGAATGCCAAGTCGTTCTTGAAGCAGAACCCCTCCGTCGCGCTGGAGATCGAGGACAAGATCCGTGCTGCCAACGGGCTTGACTTCACCGTGTCCGGTGAGGATGCCGGCGACGTGCTGGACGAGTGACCTCGCACGTCACATACGACGAGCTCATGGCCGCGCTGCCGGGGGTGCTTTCCGCACCCAAGACCGGCAGCGCGGTCGAACTTCTGTGTCTCCGTCCCGATTTCGGCCAGCGCCGCTTTGTAGACGGGATCACGGTGACAAAGGCACAGGGTATACCCGGTGAACGCTGGGGCACCGCGCCCTGGCTGAAGTTGCCCGACGGCACGGGCCACCCTGGCATCCAGGTCTCGATCCTGCCGCGCGGGGTGCTGGACCTGATCTGGCGCGACCGGGAAACCGTCGTGCATCCCGGTGATACCTTCGTCTGCGATCTTGACATGACGCACGCCAACTTGCCTGTCGGCACCCTTTTGGCGGTCGGAACCGCGGTCCTGAGGGTGTCCGAGGTCTGGAACGACGCCTGCGCCAAGTGGAAGGTGCGCCACGGCGAGGCGGCCTTCGATTGGGTCCGTGCGCACCCGGAGTTGCGCCTGCGCGGCGTCCTTTGTTCGATCGAACAGGACGGCGTGATCCGCAACGGCGATGCGGTGGAAGTCCAGCGCTAGACGCCTTTTTTCCTTGAGGGAAGGCCCGACTGTGGACAGGCCCCCTGCGGGGGGCTACATGGGGACCGAATTCCCGCATCCTGCCCAAGGACCGCCCCCACATGGCTTCGCTGAACGACATCCGCTCGACCTACCTCGACTTCTTCCGCCGCAACGATCACCGGGTGGTGGACAGCTCTCCGCTGGTGCCGCGGAATGACCCGACGCTGATGTTCACCAATTCGGGCATGGTGCAGTTCAAGAACCTCTTCACCGGGGTCGAGACGCGGGACTACAAACGCGCGACCACGGCGCAGAAATGTGTGCGGGCGGGCGGCAAGCACAACGATCTCGACAACGTGGGCTACACAGCGCGGCACCATACCTTCTTCGAAATGCTGGGCAATTTCAGCTTTGGCGACTATTTCAAGGAACAGGCAATCGCCTTCGCGTGGGAGCTTCTGACAAAGGACTTCGGCCTTGCGAAAGAGAAGCTTCTGGTCACCGTCTACCACACTGACGACGAGGCGGCGAACATCTGGAAGAAGGTCTCGGGCCTGACCGACGACAGGATCATCTGCATCGCCTCTGACGACAACTTCTGGCGCATGGGGCCGACCGGCCCGTGCGGTCCCTGCACGGAAATCTTCTACGACCACGGCCCCCACATCTGGGGCGGACCTCCGGGTTCGGCCGAGGAAGACGGCGACCGGTTCATCGAGATCTGGAACAACGTCTTCATGCAGAACGAACAGTTCGCCGATGGACGGCTTGTTCCGCTGGAGATGCAGTCGATCGACACCGGGATGGGGCTGGAACGGATCGGGGCTCTCTTGCAGGGCAAGCACGACAACTACGACACCGACCTCATGCGCAGCCTGATCGAGGCGTCGGCCCATGCGACAAGCAATGACCCCGATGGTCCCGGCAAGATCCACCACCGCGTGATCGCCGACCACCTGCGGTCGACGTCCTTCCTGATCGCTGATGGCGTGATGCCCTCGAATGAAGGCCGGGGCTACGTCCTCCGCCGGATCATGCGCCGCGCGATGCGCCACGCCCACATGCTGGGCGCGCAGGACCCTGTGATGCACCGTCTGGTCCCGGCACTGGTCCGTCAGATGGGTGGGGCCTATCCGGAGCTGTCGCGGGCGCAGTCTCTGATTGAAGAGACGCTGCGGACCGAGGAGACGAAGTTCAAGCAGACCCTCGACCGCGGGCTGCGGCTTCTGGACGACGAGTTGTCGGGCCTTGCAGAAGGCGCGGCGCTGCCGGGTGCGGCGGCGTTCAAGCTGTATGATACCTACGGCTTCCCGCTTGACCTGACCCAGGACGCGCTGCGCGAGAAGGGGCGTGAGGTCGACGTGCACGGCTTTGACGCCGCGATGGCGGAACAGAAGGCCAAGGCCCGCGCCGCATGGTCGGGTACGGGGGCTGCGGGCGACGCAAAGATCTGGTTCGAGATCGCCGAAGAGCATGGCGTGACCGAATTCCTGGGCTATGACACCGAAACTGCCGAGGGTGTGATCACCGCGCTTCTCCGGGAGGGGGTGGCTATCGGCCAAGCCTCAACAGGTGAAGTCGTCCAGATCGTCGTAAACCAGACCCCGTTCTACGCCGAATCCGGCGGCCAGGTGGGCGACGCGGGCCTCATCCGCACCCAGACCGGCACGGCGGAAGTGACCGATGTGAAGAAGGCCGCCGGTGTCTTCATCCACATTGCGAAGGTCACGGAAGGTACTGTTCTGAAAGGACAACCCGCGAAGCTGGAGGTGTCGCACAGCCGCCGCTCGGCGATCCGCGCCAACCATTCGGCAACGCACCTGTTGCACGAGGCGCTGCGGCGGACCCTGGGCGACCACGTCGCACAGCGGGGGTCCTTGAACGCCGCGGACCGCCTGCGTTTTGACTTCAGCCATTCGGCGGCGATTTCCGCTCCTGACCTCCAGACCATTGAAGCCGAAGTAAACGCGTTCATCCGGCAGAACTCGCCGGTCGATACGCGGATCATGACGCCCGACGACGCCCGTGCCATCGGCGCGCAGGCGCTGTTCGGCGAGAAATACGGCGAGGAAGTTCGGGTCGTGTCGATGGGTACGCTGGAGGGTTCGGGCAAGGGGACGGATGGCAAGACCTACTCCCTCGAACTCTGCGGCGGGACGCATGTGGGGCGCACTGGCGACATCGGCTCCATGGTGATCCTGTCCGAAAGCGCGTCCAGCGCGGGGGTCCGCCGGATCGAGGCGCTGACGGGGCAGGCGGCGCTGGACCACCTGCGCCAGCAGGATGCCCGCCTCAACGACATCGCGGCGATCATCAAGGCCCCGGCGGCAGAGCTTGCGGACCGCATCCGCGCGCTCTTCGATGAACGCAAGTCACTGGCTAACGAGGTCGCGCAACTGCGCCGCGAGGTTGCAATGGGCGGCAAGGCTGCAGGGCCGGAAGCCAAGGAAATCAACGGGGTGAAGTTCATTGCTCAAGTGCTTTCCGGCGTCTCGGGCAAGGATCTTCCGGCCCTCATCGACGAGATGAAGGCGCGTCTTGGCTCGGGCGCTGTCCTCCTGATCGCCGACACAGGCGCGAAGCCTGCCGTCGCCGCAGGCGTCACGCAGGACCTGACCGCAAAGCTCTCTGCCGTGACCCTGGTCAAGGTCGCCGCCGAAGCGCTTGGCGGCAAGGGTGGCGGTGGCCGCCCTGACATGGCGCAGGCCGGGGGTGCAGACATCGCCCAGGCCGAAGCAGCCATCAAGGCGGCCGAAGCCGCGATAGGAGCCTGACATGCCGACCGCCCTCTGGATCGCCCACGTCCACGTCACCGACACCGAGGCCTACGCGAAGTACGCCAAGGGCGCGACCGAGGCCATCGCGGCCCACGGCGGCGTCTTCCTGGCCCGCGGCGGCCGCTATGTGCAGCTGGAAGGCAACGACCGGCCTCGCAACGTCGTCGCGCGCTTCCCCAGCCTGGAAAGGGCGGTGGAGTGCTACAACTCCCCAGCCTACCAGGCCGCCCTTTCCCATGCGAAAGGCGCGTCCGTCCGCGACCTTATGGTCGTCGAGGAGATCGAGTAGGGTTTTCCCGAAACCTCGCCTTGAATTGACCGGATGAACTTCCCCGGCCCCAAAGCTTTCTGCTAGACTCGCAGAAAAAGAGAGGCCGGGCAGATGATCCATTCGAAAAGGGCAGGCTGATGTGCCGTTGGGCCGCCTACACCGGCGCGCCGATTTTCCTGGAGGAGATCGTCAGCCGCCCTGGACACTCCCTCATCCACCAGTCGCACTGCGCCACCCAGTGCCACACGGCGATCAATGCCGATGGCTTCGGGATCGCTTGGTATGGCGTGAAGCCTGAACCGGGCCTCTTCCGCGACGTCCTGCCCGCCTGGTCGGACCCGAACCTGAAAAGCCTGACCGCCCAGGTCCAGTCGCATCTGTTCCTCGCACATGTCCGCGCCAGCACGGGCACCGCTACCAGCCGCAACAACTGCCACCCGTTCACGCATGGCCGGTGGAGCTTCATGCACAACGGCCAGGTCGGCGGTTATGACGCCTTCCGTCGTGATGCCGACATGATGATCCCCGAAAATCTGTATGGTCACCGCAAGGGTGCGACGGACAGCGAGGCGCTGTTCCTGGTGGCGCTGGCAGAGGGGCTTGACGACGACCCGCGCGGTGCTCTCGAAAGGGCGGCGGCCAGGTTCATCCGGCTTGCGCGGCAGAAGGGTGCGGCACCGCATCTGCGAATGACCGCAGCGCTGAGCGACGGCCGCAATCTTTATGCGGTCCGTTATGCAACCGATGACGCAGCGCCCTCGCTGTACCACCGCTGGTCGGAAAGCCGGGGCGGCATGGCCGTGGTGTCCGAACCACTGGAGGCCGAGGAAGACGGCTGGATCGAAGTCCCAAGCGCCAGCTTCTGCACCTTCGACGGCGAGACTGTCCTCCTCGAGGATTTCCTGCCCTGCCGACTGGCCGCTGCCGCCTGATATAGCTCCGGCGTAGGGTGGGCGATATCGCCCACCCTACCTTTGGGTCAGTCCTTGCGCGACGCACGCTTGCGGTCGTTGGGGTCCAGAATCCGCTTGCGCAAACGGATGATCTTCGGCGTCACTTCGACAAGCTCATCGTCGTCGATATAGGCAATGGCTTCTTCCAGCGACATCTTGATGTGTGGGGTCAGGCGAACCGCTTCATCGGTGCCCGAGGCGCGGACGTTGGTCAGCTTCTTGCCCTTCAGCGGGTTGACCTCCAGGTCGTTCTCGCGGGAGTGCTCGCCGATCAGCATGCCGACATAGACCTGTTCCTGCGGGCCGATGAACATGCGGCCGCGTTCTTCCAGGTTCCACAGCGCGTAGGCGACAGAAACGCCCGCCTCGGTCGAGATCAGGACGCCCTGCCGCCGCCCCTGGATCGGGCCCTTGTGCGGGGTCCAGCCGTGGAAGATCCGGTTCAGAACGCCGGTGCCACGCGTGTCGGTCAGGAACTGGCCCTGATAGCCAATCAGCCCGCGCGACGGGACATGGGCGATGATCCGGGTCTTGCCAACGCCGGCGGGCTTCATCTCGACCAGGTCGCCCTTCCGCTCGCCGGTCAGCTTGTCGATGACCGCGCCGGAGTATTCGTCATCGACGTCGATGGTAACTTCCTCGACGGGTTCGTTCCGGACACCGTCGATGTCCTGGAAGATCACCCGCGGGCGCGAGATCGAAAGCTCGAACCCTTCACGCCGCATGTTTTCGATCAGCACGCCCATCTGAAGTTCGCCGCGGCCCGAGACTTCGAACGCGTCGCCGCCGGGGGTGTCGGCGACCTTGATCGCGACGTTGACCTCCGATTCCTTCATCAGCCGTTCCCGGATCACCCGGGACTGCACCTTGGAACCGTCACGGCCCGCCAGCGGCGAGTCGTTGATCCCGAAGGTCACCGTGATGGTCGGGGGGTCGATCGGCTGCGCGGGCAGGGCGGTATCGACTTCCGGCGCGCAGAGGGTGTCGGCGACGGTGGCCTTGGTCATGCCCGCAAGCGTGACGATGTCGCCCGCGACGGCCTCGTCGATTGCGGTCTGGGTCAGGCCGCGGAAGGCGAGGATCTTCGTCACGCGGAACTGCTCCAGCCGGTCGCCTGTCCGCGACAGGGCTTTCAGCGTGGTGCCGTTCGTGATGCGACCGGATTCGACTCGGCCGGTCAGGATGCGGCCCAGGTAGGGGTCGGCGGACAGCGTGGTGGCCAGCATCGAGAACGGCTCATCCGCGCGGGCCAGGACCTTCGGTGCGGGGACGTGGCGGACGATCAGGTCAAAGAGCGCCGAGAGGTCTTTCCTTGGCCCGTCCAGCTCCATGTCGGCCCAGCCGGCCCGGCCGGACGCGTAGACATGCGGGAAATCCAGTTGGTGGTCGTCGGCCCCAAGGTTCGCGAAAAGGTCGAAAACCTCGTTCAGCGCGCGGTCAGGTTCGGCGTCGGGCTTGTCGACCTTGTTCAGAACCACGATCGGGCGCAGGCCCAGGGCAAGCGCCTTGGCCAGCACGAACTTCGTCTGGGGCATCGGGCCTTCGGCGGCATCGACGAGGAGGCACACGCCGTCCACCATCGACAGGATCCGCTCCACCTCGCCGCCGAAATCGGCGTGGCCGGGGGTGTCGACGATGTTGATCCGGGTGCCGTGCCATTCGACCGAAGTACACTTCGCCAGGATCGTGATCCCGCGCTCGCGTTCGATGTCGTTGCTGTCCATCGCCCGTTCCGAGACGGCCTGGTTGTCGCGGAAGGCCCCCGACTGCTTCAGAAGCTCGTCCACCAGCGTGGTCTTGCCGTGGTCGACGTGGGCGATGATCGCGATGTTACGCAGTTCCATTGGGGTCCGTCCTATAGGGTTGGCGCGGCCTTACAGGGTTTTCCCGACGCTGGCCAGAGGGGCTGCGGTGCCCACGCGTGGGCAGCTTTCCGGCTACAGGAAAATCAAGGACTTGGCTGCGGGCATTCAGGGTTTGTTAACCGCCTACCTGCCGCTCAGGCGGCGATATAGCGGTCGCGGCGATGGTTGACGGCGAGAAACAGCGAAAAGACCGCTGCGCCGAGGAAGCTGTAGGCGAGCGTGTCGAACGGCATCACCAGCGCAGCGAGCCCGAAGATCACCACATCGGACAACAGCTGCGCATGGCCTGCGGGAAAGCCGGTGCGGTCCTGAAGTTCGATCCAAAGGACCGAAAGCCCGCCGAAGCTGCCGCCGTGGCGGATTGCGGCCAGAGCCGCAATCCCGAAGAGAAGTCCAAAAAGGATGGCGGCCACGGCGGGTTCGATGCGGCCAAGCTCGATCCAATGCGGCAGCACCGCCACCAGCCCGGACAGCGCCGCCGTGGTGACCAACGTCTTCAGGGCAAATGCCGCGCCCATCCGCCGCCAGGCAAGGCCCAGGAAGGGCAGGGTCACGGCGAAATAGACGGCAGGGAAGGGCAGGTCGGTGACATGGGCGATCAGCACCGCAATGCCGGTGGTCTGCCCGGTGACAAAGCCCATATGCGTCAGGATGTGCATCCCGAAGGCGGCCATGATGACCCCGAAGCCAATGCCTTGCGCATCGTCGACGGCACTGTGTCGGGGCCGGTCGGAGATCTGGTCGGGACGGTCGGGCATCGGCGGCTCCGCTAGGATATATGGGTCATATGTGCTGACGTAAACCAAGTCAATAATATTGACCTTCTGTGCCTGATGTTCCCGTTAGGTTCTTGACGCATCCTTCCCGCCGCGCAACACCGCACGCCTTTCTGCTGCAGCTATTGGAGGACGACATGACCAGACATCTGCCATCGGCCGAAGTGTTCATTGCCACCAGTTTCGACGGTTACATCGCGCGCCCGGACGGGGACATCGACTGGCTCACCAGCCGCCCGGTGCCCGAGGGTGAGGATTTCGGCTATGCGGCCTTCCAGGACGGGATCGGCGCGATGGTCATGGGGCGGGAAAGCTTCGAGAAGGTGCTGACCTTCCCGGACTGGCCCTACAAGACTCCGGTGGTGGTTCTAAGCCGTACGCCGGAGAAGGTGACGGTGCCAGACCCGCTGAAGGACAAGGTCCGGGTCAGCGGGAAGGGTCCGCGGGCGGTACTGGAGGAGCTGGGGGCCAGGGGTGTCGCCCGGGTCTACATCGACGGCGGCCAGACGATCCGCAGTTTCGTGGCCGAAGGTCTGGTGCGCCGCATGATCGTGACCTTGATCCCGGTGCTGCTGGGGCAGGGCCGCCCGCTTTGGGGCCATGGGGCCGGCGACGTGAACCTGACGCTCGTCTCGACGCGGCACTGGGAGAACGGGTTCGTGCAGGTGGAATACCGCGCATAAGGAAAGGGCCGGAGGTTTCCCCCCGGCCCCAACGCCAAGTAGGGTGGGCGATATCGCCCACCCTACGATCGTCAGCCTTTCAGCGCCTTGTTCAGGTACTCGTCGACCTTTTCCAGATAGCCCATTGTGGTCAGCCACTTCTGGTCCGGCCCC
>JAIXSA010000057.1 GCA_027484915.1 Paracoccaceae bacterium
AGTTTACCGGGTCGGCGGACAAGGTGGTGAACCTGATCACCTTCTATGCTCAGGAAGTGCGGGAGATCCTTGCGTCCATCGGCGCGCGGTCGATGGATGAGATCATCGGGCGGGCGGATCTGCTGACTCAGGTCAGCCGTGGGGCGGCGAACCTGGATGACCTCGACCTGAACCCGATGCTGATCTCGGTCGATGGGGCGCGGGCGATCACCTATGACCGGACGAAGCCCCGGAACGCCGTGCCGGACACGCTGGACGCCGAGATCATCAAGGACGGCCATCGGTTCTTTGAAGATGGCGAGAAGATGCAGTTGTCTTACGCAGTGCGGAACACGCTGCGGACCATCGGGACGCGGGCGTCGAGCCATATCGTGAAGAAGTTCGGGATGCGGAATGCGCTGCAGCCGGATCATCTGACGGTGAAGCTGACCGGGTCTTGCGGGCAGTCGCTGGGGGCGTTCAGTGTCCGGGGTCTGAAGCTGGAAGTGCAGGGCGACGCCAACGACTATGTCGGCAAGGGCCTGTCGGGCGGGACGATCACCGTGCGGCCGCTTATGTCCTCGCCCCTGAAGGCGGAGGAGAACACGATCATCGGGAACACCGTGCTGTACGGTGCGACCGACGGATTCCTGTTCGCCAGCGGTCGGGCCGGGGAGCGGTTCGCGGTGCGGAACAGTGGCGCTTCGGTCGTGGTGGAAGGCTGCGGGTCGAACGGGTGTGAGTACATGACCGGCGGCGTCGCGGTGATCCTGGGCCGGATCGGGGCGAACTTCGGGGCGGGGATGACCGGCGGGATGGCCTATGTCTACGATCCCGAGGGCGTGGCCGAGGACTTCATGAACCTGGAGTCGATCCTGACCTGCGCGGTGGAGCATCCGCACTGGGAGATGCAGCTGAAGGGCCTGATCGCCCGGCATCTGGAGGAGACGGGAAGCCGGATCGCCGAGCGTATCCTGTCCAACTGGGACCGCGAGCGGCTGAACTTCCTGCAGGTCTGCCCGAAAGAAATGGTGGACCGTCTTCCCTATCCGCTGTCGGACGAAGTGGCGAAGGTTCCGGCAGAGTGAATGAAGAAGGCCCCGGAGATGATCCGGGGCCTTTTCGCTTCTACCTCAGTCCTCGGACGAACGCGCCCAGAGGTTGATGTCCTTCTCCTCGGAGATGGCGTCGATCTTCGCCAGTTCTTCGGCGGTGAAGTCCAGCTTGTCCAACGCGCCGACACAGTCGACGACCTGTTCGGGCTTCGACGCGCCGATCAGCGCGCTGGTGACCCCGCCGTTGCGGAGGACCCAGGCCAGCGCCATCTGGGCGAGGGTCTGGCCCCGCGCGGCGGCCATGTCGTTCAGTTTCTTCACCGAGCCGATGGCCTTTTCCACCACCGACGGATGCAGCGACTTGTCCTGCGTGGCGCGGCTGCCGGCGGGGATACCGTTCAGGTATTTGTTGGTCAGGATGCCCTGCGCCAGCGGGACAAACGCGATCGACCCCACCCCAAGCTCTTTCAGGGTGTCCTTCAGCCCGTCGGTTTCGACCCAGCGGTTCAGGATGTTGTAGCTGGGCTGGTGGATCAGCAGCGGCGTCCCCAGATCCTTCAGGATCGCCACCGCCTCACGCGTGCGCTGGGAGTTGTAGCTGGAAATGCCGATGTACTGCGCGCGACCGGAGCGGACGATGTGGTCGAGGGCGCCCATCGTCTCTTCCAGCGGCGTGTCGGGGTCGAAGCGGTGGGAGTAGAAGATATCGACGTAGTCGAGGCCCATGCGCTTCAGGCTCTGGTCGCAGGAGGCGATGACGTATTTGCGGCTGCCCCATTCGCCGTAGGGGCCGTCCCACATCAGGTAGCCGGCCTTGGACGAGATGATCAGCTCATCGCGCAGGCCGCGGAAGTCGGTTGCCAGAAGCTCGCCGAAGGCTTCCTCGGCGCTGCCGGGTGGGGGGCCGTAGTTGTTCGCGAGGTCGAAATGGGTGATCCCAAGGTCAAAGGCGGTGCGGCAGATCGCCTGTTTGGTGGCATGCGGCGTGTCGTGGCCGAAGTTGTGCCAGAGGCCAAGGCTGATCGCCGGAAGCTTCAGGCCGGAATTGCCACAGCGGTTGTAGATCATCCGGCCGTAGCGGTCGGGATTGGGGATGTAGGTCATCTGGGTCCTCCTGTTGGCGCTATCATGCGACGGCGGCCGGACGGCTTCAAGTTGCGCTGGCCGGGAATCCGGGGGATGCTGGAGCCATGAAGATCCTGCGCGAGGTATGGGAGTTCCTGGTCTGCGTCTGGACGCGGGTCGGTGACGGTCATTTTGGCCTGATCGCGGCTGGTGTGGCCTTCTTCGCTATGTTCGCGGTCTTCCCGGGCATGGCCGCCGCTATCGCGGTCTGGGGCATGTTTGCCGATCCGCGCGTCATTCAGGGGTATCTCTCGATTGCCGAGAGGTTCCTGCCGCCCGAGGCGCGCACGCTGGTCCATGATCAGGTGATGGGGCTGATCGACGCGCCGAGAACGGCGCTGCAATGGACGACGCTGCTGTCTCTCATGATCGCGCTTTATTCCGCACGGGCCGGAGTTTCGGCGCTGGTTCAGGGGCTGGACGTAGTGCACCGGTCGAAGCCAAGGGGGTGGCTGTGGGGCTGGGCGGTGGACTTCGTGCTGACCGTCGCCCTGATCGGCGCCCTGTTCGTGGCGCTGGTGACCGTGGTCGTCGTACCCATCCTCCTCAGCTATGTGACATTCGGGACGTTCGAGGCCTGGCTGACGAAGGTGCTGCCCTGGGCCGCGATGTTCCTTTTGGTCGTGACCTGCCTGTCGATCCTTTACCGCTTCGGGCCGAACGTGCCGGGCGGGTTCCGGTCCCCCTGGATCAGCGTGGGCGTGCTGGTGGCGGCGGTAGCCTGGGCGGGGGTGTCGATCGGCTTCTCGTTCTACCTCGCGAACTTCAACAGCTACAACGCGATCTACGGGTCGATCGGGGCGGTGATCATCCTGATGGTGTGGCTATACCTGAGCGTCTGGGCCGTGCTGCTGGGCGGCGCGATCAACGCCGAACTGGACGCGCGGATGCGGGCCGCTCGTCGATGACTTCGTAACTCCTCGCCGGTGGTCTGCGACGAGAAGCCGGAGGCGCACGAGGAGTGGTCGTCAGTAGTGTGCGTCCGGCTGGCCGCAGAACGGATCGACGGGGTTCTTGCCCTGGAATTCGGCCCGGCCCAGAAGGCAGTCGACCGTCGCGCGCTGCATCGAGTCCATCGTGGCATAGGCGTTGACCACGCAAGGCAAGCGCGGCGCGTCGTAGAGGTAATTGGGGTAGCCGAAGGAAATCAGCGCCGTCGGCACTTCGAACCAATACCGCGCCATCGCGCCGTGCATGCCCCCCGTCAGGCGGTTCCAGTCCAGGAAGATGCGGCCCCGGGTCAGAAGCGTCTCTTCGGCCATGACGTAGAGCACCAGGTCGAAGTGGCGCGGGTCTGGGCGGGTGGCGGGGTCGTACAGGGTGACCTCGAACCCCTCGGCGCGCAGAAGGTCCGGGAAGATCATCGGCATACCGTCGCCATGCAGGGGCGTGACGACGCCGGTGGAATAGAGCAGCACGCGGCGGTGGTCCTGTGGGGACAGCGGCAGGATGCCCTGCACGTCCTTCACCAGCGTCGGCGCACGGGCGGTGACCTTGCGGGCAGTCTCGGCGCTGGCCGGGGCCGCGAGTCTGGTTCGGTCGGCTGGGGCCTTTCCGTCCCGGTGCAGGCCAAGCGCGGCCTTCAGGCCAAGGACGCGGATCATTGCTTCGTCCAGACGCTCTGCACTGATACGGCCATCGTCCAGCGCGGCTTCGATCCGGACGATGTCGGCCTCGGGCTCGTCGGAGAAGAGGATGATGTCGCAGCCCGACGCCACCACTTCGGGCAGGGCCACGTCGCGGTGGGCCCAGGCGCCCAGACCGGCCATCGGGGTCGCGTCCGACACGATAAGGCCGTTGAACCCCAACTCCTCGCGCAGAAGGGTCTGGTTCAGAAGGCGGGAGGTCGAGGCGGGGCGGTAGGCTTCCAGCCCGGCGTCGGGGTCGCGCGCCAGGACATAGGCCGGGAAGGCGATGTGGGCGGACATGACGGACATGACCCCTGCCTGAATGGCCGCCCGGTAAAGCGCGCCGTGGGTGGCGTGCCAGTCGTCGATGCTGAGGGGGTTGATCGTGGTGACAAGATGCTGGTCGCGGTCGTCGTGGCCCTCGCCCGGCCAATGCTTGACAGTGGCGGCGACGCCTGCGGCCTGAAGCTCGCGGATATGGGCCAGAGCGTGGTCGCGGATGCGGTCGGGGTCAGAGCCAAGGCCGCGCGTGGCGACGATGGGCGAGCGGAACAGTGCGTTGATGTCGAGGACCGGAGTGAAGGACCAGTTGATCCCGGCAGCGCGGGCTTCCTCGGCCATGATCCGCGCGATGGTGGCAGAGGCCTGGACGTCGTCTACGGCGGCAAGGGCCAGGGGGTTCGGCACCTCGGTCCCGAAGGAGGGGCTCATCCGGCTGCCTTCAAGGTCAGAGCTGACAAGGTAGGGGATGTCGGCCGTGGCGTGCAGGGTGTCCAGTGTATCGAGTTCGGCCTGGCCGTCGGGGCCGAAGAACTTGGTGATCCCGGCGGGGGCCAGCGCAGTGATGCGGTCCACTACTTCGGGGCCGGTGCCGAAGCAGAGGTGGACGAAAAGCTGGCGGACCTTAGCAGCCCGGTCCATCCCGGCAAGCGTGCCACGCACCCAGGCGCGACCGGTCGAGTCAAGGTTGAACGGGGCAGCGGAAAGAATGCGGTCGATCTGGTCCATGAGTGGCCTTACTGAGCAGCGATGTCGCGGGTGGCGGGTGTCAGGATCGCCTCGGTCACCTCGGACAGCGCCAGCGCGGCGGCCCCATGCGCCCAGAGCAGGTCGCCCCAGGCGTGGATCTCGATGGGCGGGCGGGGTCGGCCGGTATTGATGGCAAGGTTTTCCATCTCGTCCAGCGTCTCGGCGGCGTAGAGGTAGTCGTAGCGCATCCGTTCGCCCGACAGGATGATGAGCGAGGGGTCGAAGAGGTTGACCACGTTCGACAGACCGAGGGCAAGGTAGCGCCCGGCCCGGCGGAAGATCGACTTCGCCGTGACGTTCCCGGCCTTGGCGTGGTCGTACAGGCTTTCCAGAAGGACGTTGATCGGCTGGCTTTCCTTGTGGCCCCAGTTCAACGCCGTCGTCGCCTCGCGCGCAAGGGCGTAGTCGGCGACGTAAGCCTCGATGCAGCCGCGCTGGCCGCAGCGGCAAAGCGCGCCGTCGAGCTGCACCTTCATGTGCCCCAGCTCCATCCCAAGGCGCTGGGCGCCGCGGTAGATGCGGTGGTTCATCACGAAGCCCATGCCGACGCCGTGTTCGATGGTGACGACGGCGAAGTCCGACAGGCTGCGCCCCGCGCCGAACCACAGCTCGGCCAGCGCGACAAGGTTGGCGTCGTTGTCGACATAGGCGGGCAGCCCCAGCCGGGCGGTGGCGGCGGCAGCGATGGGGACGTTGCGTTCGGCCAGTATCGAGGACCAGAAGACCGTCCCCTCGGCGCAGTCGACAAAGCCGGGCAGGCCGATGCCCACGGCCGAAAGGTCGGACCGGTCCATCTGCGCCTTGGCGCAGACCCGGGCCAAAAGCGTCTCGATCGCCTCAAGGATTTCCGGCAGGGACATCGGGCCGGGACGGCGCGGGATGGCGTCGTCGGCGATCAGCTTGCCCGCAAAGTCGACGATGACGGCGGTATGTTCGCGGTCCGACAGCTTCATCCCCGCGACGCGGTGGGCTTGCGCGCGGACGCCAAGGGCCACGGCAGGGCGGCCGCGCCCGGCGTCGTTGTCGCGGGGGGCGGCGACCTCCTCGATAAGGCCGGCCTCGATCAGTTCCGACGAGATCGTGGTGACCGAGGCCGGGCTGACGCCCAGGTCCTTGGCCAATTGCACGCGGGGAATCAGTCCGGCCGCGCGCACCAGCTCGAACACCTGCTGGCGGAGCGGGCGCTGGCTTTCAGTCAGCGGAGGGATCAGGGGACCGACACCCTTGCGTCCCTCGCTGGTGGCGGGCCGAGTCGCCGTGAGAGGCATTTATTCGATCCCCGAAGTAAACCTTGGCAAATGGGGCACGTCTTGCCACCAGTTAACCGTATTTCTGCCGGATTTGCCCGGACACTCGCAGATGCCCAGCTTCTGTCAGACGAATTATTTTGACAACTGAAATTGTTGCGGCAGCGTTGCGCCAGCGTCGGCTCAACTTAAGCGGTAGGCTGGTTGGATCCCATTTCTGAAGGAGTCATCCGATGCGCAGGCTTATCCTGGCGGCAGCCCTCATCCTTTCCGGCTTGACCTCTGCTGCGACAGCGGAAGGCAAGAAGATCGGCGTCGCCTGGGGAGATTTTCAAGAGGCGCGCTGGCGCTGGGACGCCACGGCGATGCGGTCCATGATCGAGCGTCAGGGCAACGAATACATCCCGACGAACGCCGGCGGCTCGGCCGAGCAGCAGCTGCGCGACATCGAGAAGCTGGTTGCGGATGGCGTCGATGCCCTGATCATCCAACCGGTCGACAAGGAGGCCATCGGACCCGGCATCGACCGTGCGGCAGAGGTGGGAATTCCGATCCTGGGCTACGACCGGATGATCGAGGATGAGCGGGTGTTCTACCTGACCTTCGACAATGTCGGCGTCGGGCGGCTGATCGCGGCGATCGTCAAGCAGGTGCAGCCAGAAGGCAATTACGCCATCATCCTGGGCGACCCGAGTGATGCGAACAGCACGTTCCTGCGCCAAGGCATGGAAGAGGTGCTTGGGGCTGCTCTTGCGGGCGGGCAGATCAAGATCATCGGCGAAGCCAATGCCGACGGCTGGAAGCCCGAGAATGCCAAAGCGGTGATGGAGAAGATCCTGGCCGACAGCGGCAATCAGGTCGATGCGGTGCTGGCCCAGAATGACGGCATGGCAGGCGCGGCGATCGAGGCGCTGTCGGCGGCGGGGCTGTCTGTTCCGGTCGGCGGGCAGGACGGCGACAAGGCGGCGCTGAACCGGGTGGCGCGAGGGTTGCAGACCGTTTCGGTCTGGAAGAACAACTTCGAGTTGGCCAAGCGCGCCGGGCAGATCGCGGGCCTTCTGGCTGACGGGACGCCGTTAAACATGATCCCGGACGCGACGAAGTTCAGCGGGGGCGAGAAGGGCATTCCGGTCTGGGCGATCCTGCTGACCCCGACGCCTGTGACGGCCGACAACCTGGACGTTGTGATCGATGCGGACCACGTCACTAAGGAGGACGTCTGCAAGGGCGCGTTGCCGACGGTCGAAGCCTGCAAGTAGTCCAAGGTTTCCTTACAAAGGCGCCGAGGACCCGTGACCTTGGCGTTTTTTATTTTTTGACAACTGAAATTATTCGCGGCACATTCGCGCCTGCCACGGCGAATCTGCCGGGCCGGCCTTCTGCTGGCCGATACACTAGGGAGGTTACATATGCGTAACGCAATTCTCGCCGCCGTTCTGGCGGTGACTGGCTTTTCGTCCGCCGCGCTGGCCGAAGGCAAGGTGATCGGCGTAAGCTGGGCGCAGTTCCAGGAAGAGCGCTGGAAGATCGACGAAGCCGCGATGAAGGCCGCGATCGAAGCTGCCGGCAACACCTACGTCTCGGCCGACGCCCAGTCGTCCGCTGAAAAGCAGCTGTCGGACATCGACGCGCTGATCGCCCAGGGCGTTGACGCGCTTGTCATCAACGCCTGGGACAAGGACGCCATCGGGCCGGCCATCGAGAAAGCCGCCGCGGAAGGCATCCCGGTCGTCGGTTACGACCGTCTGATCGAAGACGACCGCACCTTCTACCTGACCTTCGACAACGTCGGCGTCGGCCGGATCATCGCGGAAGAGGTCTTCAAGGTCGCGCCGAAGGGCAACTACGCGATCATCAAGGGCGACCCGGGTGA
>JAIXSA010000082.1 GCA_027484915.1 Paracoccaceae bacterium
CGCGTGCAGAACTACGAAGGCGTGTGCATTGGCCGCAAGGGTGGCCTGACCATCTCGGCGTCCTTCACCGTCCGCAAGATTTCCTTCGGCGAAGGCGTGGAACGCGTGTTCCCGCTCTATTCGACCAACATCGACAGCATCGAGGTCGTGCGTCGCGGCAAGGTTCGTCGCGCCAAGCTGTACTACCTCCGCGCCCGTCGCGGCAAATCGGCCCGTATCGCCGAGGACGCCACCTACAAAGCCAAAGCCGAATAAGGAGCGGGATGATGAAAGCCGATATCCACCCCGAATACCACACCATCACCATCAAGATGACCGACGGCTCGACCTACGAGACCCGGTCCACCTGGGGCAAGCCGGGCGACCAGATGTCGCTCGACATCGACCCGCTGGCCCACCCGGCCTGGACCGGCCAGCAGGCCAAGCTGATGGACACCGGCGGCCGCGTGTCGAAGTTCAAGAACAAATACGCCGGCCTGGGCTTCTGATATCCCGCCGATGCGACTCCGAACGCCGCCCCAACCCGGGCGGCGTTTGCTTTTGGAACATCCCGTCCCTGCACCGGTTCCCCCAGCTGACCCATTTTCAGCGAGGATCAGATGCACCACTCCGAAGAAACCCGCGACCTTTTCATCACCGGCTTGCGCAACGCCCATGCGATGGAAAGCCAGGCCCTGTCCGTCATCGAAACCCAGCTCGGCCGCCTGGAAAGCTACCCCGAGATGATAGCCATGCTTCAGCAGCACCGGCGCGAGACGGAAAGCCAGATCGCCCGCCTGGACCAGATCTTCCAGGGCCTTGGCGAAAGCCCCTCGGGCCTAAAGGACACCGTCATGTCCGCGATGGGATCGATGCAGGCGATGGGCCACGCTCTTGCCGGGGACGAGATCCTGAAGAATCACATGGCCGACTACATGTTCGAACACTTCGAAATCGCGGCCTACACCGCGCTCATCACGATGGCGCAGTCGATGGGCCACACCGCGGCGCTGCCGCTTTTGCAGCAGAACCTGGCCGAGGAACAGCGCTTCCAGCAGATGCTGATCGACAGCCTGCCCCGCGTGACCGAAGCGTTCCTGTCCCGCACGGCCAGCGGCCAGAAAGCCGACGTCTGACCCGTCTGCTGCATCGGCGAAAACCCGCTTTCCCCTGCCCGACAGCCCGCATAGAAAGCGCGCGGGACTGCAGGCAGGGGACAGCATGGCGCGGATCATCGTTGTCGGAAACGAGAAGGGCGGCTCGGGCAAGTCCACCACCTGCATGCATGTCGCCACGGCCCTTGCCCGCTCTGGCCAGAGGGTCGGCGCGCTGGACCTCGACCTGCGGCAAAAGTCCTTCGGCCGCTACATCGAGAACCGCCGTGCCTATCTCGCGCAGACCGGCCTGAGCCTTCCGACCCCCGACTACCGCGAGCTGCCCGAGGCCGACCCTGCCAGCGAAAACGCCCAGGACCAACGTCTGATCGGCGTCCTCGAGGCGATGCACGCCGAGATGGACTATATCGTCATCGATTGCCCCGGCAGCCACACCCGCCTCAGCCAGGTGGCGCATACGCTAGCCGACACCCTGATAACGCCGCTGAACGACAGCTTCGTCGACTTCGACCTCCTGGCCCGCATCGATGGGTTGACCGGCAAGATCAAGGGTCCCTCGATCTATTCCGAAATGGTCTGGGGCGCGCGGCAGACGCGGGCGCAGGCCAAGCTGCAGCCCATTGACTGGATCATCGTGCGCAACCGTCTGGGCGCACAGCAGATGCACAACAAGAAGAAGGTCGGCGCGGCGCTTGAGGAACTCTCCCGCCGGATCGGGTTCCGCGTCCTCAGCGGCTTCTCCGAGCGCGTCATCTTCCGCGAGCTTTTCCCCCGCGGCCTGACGCTTCTGGACCTGAAGGACACCGGCGTCGACCAGTTGAACCTGTCGAACATCGCTGCCCGCCAGGAACTGCGCGACCTGATGGCTGGGCTCAGGCTCCCGTCTCTTCAGATCGGCTTTTGAAGACCGGGCCACCAAGGCCGATGTGGTTCACGATCCGGTTCCGGTTGACCTTCTTCAGACGCTTGTCGAAGGTCGAATCCTCCTCGGACTTCCGCACGCGTCCAAGGCCAATCTTCTTCAGCAGCTTGATCGTCTTTTTCATTGGGCCGTCCTTTCGGTCACACCCTCTTTTCCTGCCGAAGCGGGGCAGGACTATGGCAGCTTAGGACAATTACCGAGTCTGCTTTGCGCTCATTTGGCGACAGTGCGTGTCCGATTTGGCCACACACTTTAAGCGTGTATTAATCGCATCTCACATAGCCCTGCCGGCCAACCACGCCGCCCAGGCCTGCTTGGATCCGGCGAAGACGTTGATGTCCACCCGCCCCGCGATCCCCGGCACCAGACCGGTCGAGGTGTATTGCCAGAAGGTCCAGGCGTTGCCGTCATAGACCCCGTGCGGATGGTCGGACACGGACCGCAACCAGAACTCCACACCCGGCAGGCGCCAAAGCTCGGCGTCGTCGAAGAAATCCACGGTGGTGTAGATCATCGGGCGTTGGCCATAGTGGCGCTCGACGATTTCCAGGAAGATGCGCGCCTCCTCACGGATCGTCGCCCCGTCGCGCCGGATGGCGCATGTCGGGCTGAGGGGCGTCCACTCCATGTCCAGCACCGGGGGCAGCGCACCCGGCGTGCGCGGCACATGCCGGATGAACCAGCGCGCCTGCTCGGCTGCCGGGCGGCAGTGGTAGAAGAAGTGGTAGGCCCCGCGCTTCACCCCGGCCGCGCCCGCGCCGCGCCAATGGCTGTCGAACATCGGATCGACCAGGTCGCCGCCCTCGGTGGCCTTGATGAAGGCGAAGTTGACCCCATTGGCCTGCGCCGTCTGCCAGTCCACCTGGGTCTGGAAGCGCGACAAGTCGATCCCATGCACCGGATAGCGGTCGGGCGAACGTCCCGGCCAGTCGGTCGGATCGCTGTCGGTGAAGTTGGAACTGGTGACCGAGACATCCAGTCCTTCGGCAGAACGCTCCTGGCGGGCATCCCCGCAGGCGGCAAAGGAAAGAAAAAGCAGGACGGAAATGCTTCGGAACATGACGAAAGCCTGCAGCCCGGCGCCCGGACTGTCACGCCGGAAATCGGCGTCGGACCGGGCCACCAGGCCCGATGCGCAACCTTCCGCCCAAGCGGACTGTGATCTATCCGAACCGCGCCGGCGACAGTTGCGCCACCAGCCCCGCGTCCAGCTCCGGCACCCGCCCGCCGATCAGGTCCGCCGCCAGACGACTGGCTGCGGCACTGGTCTGGAACCCGTAGCCGCCCTGACCTGCCAGCCAGAAGAATGACGGGTCCCGTGCGTCCTGTCCGATCACCAGCACCCGGTCCGGCGCAAAGGTCCGCAGACCGGCCCAGTTGGAAATCAGCCGGGTGACGGGTTCGGTCACCATCTCCTCATACCGCGCGAGGCCCTCGGCCAGGACCATGTCATCGGCCCAGGCGTCATGCGGCTCCATCAAATCCTCTTCGGCGGGCGACACGATCAGCGCCCCGGCGTCGGGCTTGGCATACCAATCCTCGCCTGGCCCGAACATCATGGGCCACTTGCTGACGTCATGCCCGCCGGGCGCCGGAATCCGCGCCATCGACCGCCGATACGGGGTGAACCCCAGCGGCCGAACCCCCGCCATAGCCGCGACCTTGTCGACCCAGGCTCCCGCTGCGTTGACGACGATGCGCGCGGTGAACTCTCCTGCTTCCGAGGTCACCCGCCAACCCGCGCCGTCCTTCGCGATCGCCGTCACCCGTGCCTTCGTGACGATCCGCGCCCCGCGTCCCTTCGCCTCGCGCGCAAAGCCCTGAACCAGAAGGTCGGTGTCCACATCCTCGGCATGGGCGGCATAACCTGCCATCGCCACCGTCTCGGGGTTCAGGATCGGCACGATCCCCCGCGCCTCCTCGACGCTGATCCGGTCGAAGGCCATCTCCACCAGATCATGCTCGAAGGCCTCAGCCCCATCCGCCTTGCCCACCAGCAAAAGCCCCCGCGGTGACAACACCCCCGGCACCGAACGGAAATAGGCCTCGGACGCCATCGACAGACCCACGACCGCCGGAGCCCCATAGCGCGGCTCGAACAGCGCCGCCGACCTACCGCTGGCATGGTGGGCCAGCGCCTCCTCGGCCTCCAGGACGATGACCTGTCCCAGCTCGGACATCCGCGCCGCTGCGGAAATCCCTGCGATCCCTCCGCCGATGATCAGAAAATCCGCGTCCATTCTGCCCTCCCGCCTTGCCGGACCCTCAAAGCACTCCCGCCCGCCGGTTTCAACCCGCAGCCTCCTCGCTGCGGTCGGTGGCAGAAGGCGGGGCGGGGACCAGCGCGGCCACGGCAGCATAGAGCGCCTGGTCCAGCGTCACCTGCGCCGCCGCCAGGGCAGGGCCAAGCTGTACCGCATCGCGGGCCGAAACGATGGGCACGGGCCTTGCCGGATGCGCCATCACCCAGGCCACAGCCAGCGTCACGGGGTGCAAGCCCGCGTTGGCCGCCAGCCGCGCGAAAGCAGCGTCGACGCCCTGCGGAACCCCGGCATAGCGTCGGGCATAGCGCGCGTCCGTGGTCAGCCGGCCTTCACCACCCCCCACATACTTTCCCGACAGAAGGCCCGCGCCCAGCGGCGAATAGCTGTAGACTGCCAACCCCTGATCCAGCGCCATCGGCAGAAGCTCGACCTCGGCCTGCCGCTTCACCGCCGAATACATCGGCTGGATCGCCTCGAAACGCGCGCCCATCCCGGCGGCCAGGCCCTGCGCCTTCATCACCTGCCAGGCCGCGAAGTTCGACAGCCCGATCCGCCGCACCACCCCCTGAGCCCTGAACCCCACCAACGCGGAGACGGTCTGCTCCAACGGAGTTTCCGGATCGAAGCGGTGCAGATACAGCAGGTCCACCGGCATCCCCAGACGGTCCAGGCTTTCCGACAGTTGCGCCGTCAGGTTGGCGCGTCCCGCACCCCCGGTGTAGCCCACCTTGGTCGCGATCCGCACCCCATCGACCCCGCGCAGAAGCGCGCCCAGCATCCGCTCGGACGCCCCGCCTGTGTAGCCATGCGCCGTGTCGAAATCGCGCACTCCGGCGGCAAGGCAAGCCTCGATCATGCCCGCCGCCGCGCCTGCATCGGCCGTGCTGCCAAACTGCATGGCCCCGAAGGCCAACCCTTGTGAACCACCGCCCATCCCCGAACCCTGCCACAAGCCCCTGCAACGAAAAAGGCCCGCCGAAGCGGGCCTTTCACTATCAGTTCCGATGTCGGATCACTGCGGGATGTCGCCCACGATGCCTTCGACGAAGAAGTTCATCCCCAGAAGATCACCATCGGGCGCGGTGGCACCCTCGGCGAGCCAGGGCGAGCCGTCCTGCTTGTTGATCGGACCGGTGAACGGGTGATAGGTCCCCGCCGCGATGCTGTCACGCAGCGCCTCGGCTTCAGCTTTCACCTCGGCCGGCACCTTGTCGGTGATCTCGCCGATCTCGACCTCGCCGCCCGCGATGCCTTCCCAGGCGTCCTGCTGCGCATAGGTCCCGTCCAGCAGAGCCCCGACGCGCTTCACGTAGTAGGGCGCCCAGTTGTCGATGATCGACGACACGCGGGGCCCGTCCTTGTATTCGGCCATATCCGACGCCTGTCCAAAGCCAATCACTGCGCCATTGGTCTTGGCAGCCTCGGCCAGCGGAGCCGTGGAGTCGGTGTGCGACGCGATCACGTCCACGCCCTGGTCGATCAGCGCCTTGGCGGCGTCGGCTTCCTTGGCCGGGTCAAACCAGGTGAAGGCCCAGACCACCGACAGCTCGACGTTCGGATTGGCCTTCTTGGCGTGCAGGTAATAGCTGTTGATCCCCATGATGACCTCGGGGATCGGGAAGGACCCGATGTAGCCGATCTTGTTCGACTTGGTCATCTTGCCCGCGATGTGGCCCTGCACCGCGCGGCCCTCATAGAAGCGGGCGTTGTAGGTGGAAACGTTCGGATACTCGCGCTTGAAGCCTGTGGCATGCTCGAACTTCACGTCCGGGAACTTGGCCGCGACCGCATTGGTCGGGTCCATGTAGCCGAACGAGGTCGTGAAGATGATGTTGCAGCCGCCCAGCGCCATCTGGGTCAGCACGCGTTCCGCGTCGGCACCCTCGGGCACGTTTTCCTGATACTGGATCTCGACCTTGTCGCCATAGGCTTCCTGCACCGCCAGCGCACCCTGGTGGTGCTGATAGGTCCAGCCGCCGTCGCCGATCGGGCCGACATAGACGAAGCAGGCCTTCACCTTGTCCATGCCTTGCGCGAAGGCGCCCGAGGCCAGCATCAGCCCCATCGCGGCGCTCGCCAGCAGAGTTCTCCGTTTCATTCTCTTTCTCCCCTTGGTGGCAAGGCCTGTCCCGACCCTGCAGTTATATGCCTCAGCGCGAGGCGTGAAAGTTCTGTCCCAGCGACGCCGGAGCTCCATTGGCCTTGCCCCTGCGCCCCGCAGACATGATGACCAGCACAAGGATGGTTATCAGATAGGGTGCCATGGACAAGTATTCGACCGGGATGCCCGACCCTGCGACCTGCAGGTTCAGCTGCAGCACCGTGATCCCGCCAAAAAGATAGGCACCGATCAGGACGCGCCAAGGCTTCCAGCTGGCGAAAACCACGATGGCCAGCGCGATCCAGCCCGCGCCCGCCGTGATCCCGTCGACCCATTGCGGCACCCGCGCCAGGCTCACATAGGCCCCGCCGATCCCCGCCATCGCGCCGCCGAAGGCGATGCACATCAGTCGGATGCGGTTGACCTTGTAACCCAGCGCATGCGCGGCCTCGTGGCTTTCGCCGACCGCGCGGATGATCAGCCCGATGCGGGTGGATTTCAGCACCCACCACAGCACAGCCGTCATCAGGATGCTGAAATAGACCATCCAGTCATGACCAAAGACAATCGGCCCCACCACCGGCAGGTCGGCCAGAAAGTCCGGCAGCAACTGCCCGGTCGGCGGTGGCTTGATCCCGTTGTACCCCTGCCCGCCAAGGGATGAGACCCCAAGACCGAACAGCGTCAGAGCCAGCCCCGTGGCGACCTGGTTCGCCAGGAAGATCTGGGTCAGCGCCGCAAAGATCAGGCTCAGCGCTGCTCCGCAGACCGCCCCGCCGATGAAGCCCAGGACGGGGCTCCCGGTATGGACCGCCACGACGAAGCCCCCCAGTGCGCCGATGACCATCATGCCCTCGACACCCAGGTTTAGGACGCCGGCCCGTTCGACCACTGTCTCGCCCAAGGCTGCCATCAGGATCGGGACCGCGCTCGCCATCAGGGTGGCGATCAGGATGACCGGATTGATTCCGCCGATGTCCATGTCAGTGCGCCCCCACAGCCAGCCGGAACCGATAGTTCGTCAACACATCCACCGCCAGCAGGAAGAACAGAAGCATCCCCTGGAACACCTGGATCGCCGCGTCGGGCAGGCCCAGGTTCGTCGACGCCATCTCGCCCCCCACATAGGTCAACGCCATCAGGAACCCCGCCAGCACGATCCCCAGGGGATTCAACCGTCCAAGGAAGGCCACGATGATCGCCGTGAAGCCGTAGCCTGTGTTGAAGTCGATGCTGATCTGCCCGGCAGGCCCGGTCACTTCGAACATCCCCGCCAGCCCCGCCAGCGCGCCCGAGATGCCCATGCACATCACCACCAGCCGCGCCGGGGACACCCCGTGGAACCGCGCCGCCCTTGGTGCCTGACCGGCCAGCTTGATCTGAAACCCCGCCTGATGCCGCGTCAGCAGGATATAGGCCAGAACCGCCGTCACCAGTGCCGCCACGCCGCCCCAATGCAGGCCCAGCGGCTCATACAGAAAGCCGTTCTGCGCCGCCGGATAGCTGGAGAAGTTGCGGCTTCCCGGAAAACCCATCCCTTCGGGGTTCTTCAGGAACCCGGTCGAGGCTTTGGCGAGGATCGTCTCCGCAACATAGACCAGCATCAACGACACAAGAATCTCGTTGGTGTTGAACCGCGTCTTCAAGATCGCCGGGATCATCGCCCACAGCCAGCCGCCGAAGGCGCCCGCCACGACCATCACCGGAAAGATCCACCGGCTTTCCGTGGGAAAGACCGCAAGGCCCACCGCGGCACCAAAGATCGCGCCCATGATGTACTGCCCCTCGGCCCCGATGTTCCAGATCCCCGCCCGGAACCCCAGCGCCAACCCGATGGCAATCAGGATTAGCGGCCCCGCCTTCACCAGCAGTTGGCCCCGCAGGTAGAAGGCGAACTCACCAAAGATCGGGTCCCAGAAGATCGTGCGGATCACCTCGAACGGGTTCTTCCCCATCGCGGCGAACAGGATGCCCCCAGCGATCATCGTCAGGATCACCGCCACGGGCGGGGTCGCATACAGCCAGAACTTGCTGGGGGTTGGTCGCTTCTCAAGCCGAAACATGATGCGCGACCTCCATGCCATGCGCTCCGCCCATCATCAGCCCGATCTCGTCCATGGTCAGCCCATCCGTCGGGCGGGGCTTCGTCAGTCGCCCCCCGTTCAAGACGGCAAAGCTGTCCGCAACCTCCAAGAGCTCGTCCAGGTCCTGCGAAATCACCACCACCGCAGCACCTTCTCCGGCCCGGTCCAGGATCGACTGCCGGATCTGCGCCGCCGCCGCCGCATCCACGCCCCAGGTCGGCTGGTTGATCACGATGACCGAGGCCCCTTGCATCAACTCGCGCCCCATCAGGAACTTCTGCAGGTTCCCCCCCGACAAGGCCCGCGCCGCCACATCCGGCCCCGGAGTCCGCACGTCATACGCCGCGATGATCTCCTCGGCGAACTTGCGCGTCCCCGCCCAGTCCACGAAGCCGCTCTTCGTCAGCCCCTTCCGCACCCCAGCCGTCAGGAACGCATTCTCCACCAACGACATGTCCGGCGCCGCCGCATGTCCGTAGCGATCCTCCGGTGCCGCCACCAACCCTGCGCGCCGACGCTCCACCGGCCCGCAATCGCCCACCGGCTGGCTCAGGATGCGCACCTTGTCCGGCGATGACTTAAGCTCTCCCGACAATGCGAGCAAAAGCTCATCTTGTCCGTTCCCCGCCACGCCCGCGATCCCCAGCACCTCGCCCTTGGCGACGGTAAAGCTGATCCCTTTCAACGAGGTCCCAAAAGGAATGGGCGAATCCACCGACAGGTCGCTGACCGCCAGCGCAACTTCACCCTTCGCCCCCAACCGCCGCTCCGGCGTCTTCAGCGCCTGACCGACCATCAGCTCTGCCATCTCCCGCGCCGTCCGCTCGCGCGGGGTGCAGGTGGCCACCACCTTCCCCCGCCGCAGGATCGTCGCCTCGTCGCAAAGCGTCTTGATCTCTTCCAGCTTGTGGCTGATGTAAAGGATCGCCGTCCCCTCCGACGACAGCTGCCGCAGCGTCTTGAACAGTATCTCCACCTCCTGCGGTGTCAGCACGCTGGTAGGTTCATCCATGATCAGCAGTTTCGGGTCCTGCAGCAGGCACCGGATGATCTCCACCCGCTGCCGCTCCCCAGCACTCAGATCCCCCACCATCCGGCTGGGGTCCAGCGGCAACCCATACTCCTCCGACACCGCCCGGATCCGCGCCGCCAGCTCCCGCATTGGCGGCGGGTTCTCCATCCCCAGCGCCACGTTCTCCGCCACGTTCAGCGCCTCGAAGAGCGAGAAGTGCTGGAACACCATCGCCACCCCCAACCGGCGCGCCTCCGCCGGCTTGCCGGGCGTGTAAGCCGACCCACGCAACGTCATCGCCCCGCTGTCCGGCCGCACCAGACCATAGATCATCTTGACCATGGTCGACTTCCCCGCCCCGTTCTCCCCCAGAAGGGCGTGGATCTCCCCCTCGCCGATGGAGAACGTGACATCCGAATTCGCCACCACCCCGGGATAGGCCTTGGTGATCCCCTCGACCCGCAACAGCTCTGGCCTGGTCATGCCCGCTTCTCCCCCACCTTCACCGCCGGAGCTCTCAGCATCTCCGCCACCACGCCAATAGCAATCGCTTGCGGATGTTTGCCCAAGCTGGGATCGCCAATCGGACACCTGATCCGACCGATCTCCGCCGCATCATGCCCCAAGGCGCGAAGCCTGGACCGGAACCGCCCCCATTTCGTCGCCGACCCGATCAGCCCGCAGGACTTGAACCCCCGGTTCAGCAGCCGATGACAAAGCTCCAGGTCCAGTGCGTGAGAGAACGTCAGCACCAGATGCTCCGCCCCAACCGGAGCATGATCCGCCACCAAAGCCGGATCGCTCGCCGGAACGACAGTGACGCCCTCCGGCACCCCCTCAGGAAACCGCTCAGGCCCAACATCCACCCAAGTCACCGCAATCCCCGGCAGAGGAGCCAGCACCGACACCAACGCCCGCCCCACATGCCCCGCGCCCCAGACCCAGACTTGCCGCTCCGCCTCCATGACCGGCTCCACCAGCCACCCGGCCACCAACCCCGGAGCAGGCCGCACCCCTTGCCCCCGCGCCGCCGCCAGCACCCGCTTCACCGCCAAGGGCATCTCACCGACACCCCGCGCGACGACCCCGGCCACAGCCTCCGGCACCGCGGTATAGACCTCACTCCACAGCGTCACCGCGCCGCCACAGCATTGCCCCAGCGACGGCCCCAACGCGACCCGCTCCACCCGACGCTCGGTACCCGGATGCATCGCCCGCGCCTTGGCCGCTGCCTCGAACTCCAGCGCCCCGCCGCCGATCGTCCCCGACTGCCCGTCCTTCCAGACCAGCATCGACGCCCCGACCTCGCGCGGGCTGGACCCGTCATGCGCCGCAATCACGACCCGGACGACAGGCCCGTGCGCCGCAATCGCCGCCGCCAATGCCGAAAGGTCAAACACGACGCTCAACCCTCCGCACCGCCATCAGCACCCGCTCCGCCGTCGCCGGGGCATCCAGCGCCGGATAGACCGACCCATCCCCACAGGCCGCCACCGCATCTGACAGCGCATACAGTGCCGAAATCCCCAGCATGAACGGCGGCTCTCCCACCGCCTTCGACTTGCCCACCGCATCCTCTCGGTTGGGCTTGCCCCACAAGGCCACGTTGAACACGTCAGGCCGGTCCGAACAGGCCGGGATCTTGTAGGTCGACGGCGCGTGCGTCGCCAGCCGCCCCTTCCCGTCCCACACAAGCTCCTCCGTCGTCAACCACCCGGCCCCCTGCACATAGGCCCCCTCGACCTGACCGATATCCAAGGCCGGGTTCAGCGACGTCCCTGTGTCATGCAGCAGGTCCGCACGCAGGATCCGGTTCTCGCCGGTCAGCCGGTCGATCACCACCTCGGTCACCGCCGCGCCATAGGCGAAATAGAAGAACGGCCGCCCCGTCCCCTTCACCCGGTCCCAGATGATCTTTGGCGTCGCGTAATACCCGGTCGACGACAGCGACACCCGCGCCTGATAGGCCCATGCCACCACCCGCGCCCAGTCATAGACCTCACCCGCCACGCGCACCGTGCCATCGACGAACCGCACCGCCGCAGGCTCCACCTGATGCTTCTCGGCAACGAACTCCGCCAGCCGGCCCCGGATCGTCTCCGCCGCCGCCTTGGCCGCCATTCCGTTCAGGTCAGCCCCCGACGACGCCGCCGTGGCGCTGGTGTTGGGCACCTTCGCCGTATCCGTCGCCGTGATCTTCACCATGCCCACGTCCAGCCCAAAGACCGAGGCCGTCACCTGCGCCACCTTCTGGAACAGCCCCTGTCCCATCTCGGTCCCGCCGTGGTTCAGTGCGATGGACCCGTCCTGGTACACATGCACCAGCGCCCCCGCCTGGTTCAGCCAGGTCAGCGTGAACGAAATCCCGAACTTCACCGGCGTCAGCGCGATCCCCCGCTTCAGCACGGGACTGCGAGCATTCCACTCTGCAATAGCAGCCTTCCGCGCCCGGTAATCGCTGGTCCGCTCCAGCTCTGCCACCAGCTCATGCCCGATGAAGTCCTCGACCGGCATGTGGTACGGCGTCGTCTGCACCCGCCCATCCGGCGGCAATTCATGAGACCCGACCGGAGCCGCCGCCCCGCGAGAGGTCAGATCGACCTCTCCGCCCTTCGAACTGCCCTGCGCTTTCATACTGGCCGAAATATCCCCGCCGGAGGCTCCGACATCAGACATCCCGCGATAGAAGTTGGCCTTGCGCACCTCCAGCGGCTCTCGTCCCACGACGAAGGCCACATGATCCATGACCCGCTCGATCCCCACCATTCCCTGCGGGCCACCAAAGCCCCGATAGGCTGTGGCGCTGCAGGTGTTGGTCTTCAGCCGGTGCGATTCAATCCGCACATGCTGCAGGTGATAGCAGTTGTCCGAATGCAGCATGGCCCGGTCCGCGACGGGCAGGCTCAGGTCCTGAGACCAGCCGCAGCGGAACAGATGCGTGAACTCCAGCCCCAGAATCCGCCCCTCGTCATCGACCCCGGCCCGATACAAAATCCGCAGATCATGCCGCTTCCCCGTGATGACCATGTCGTCATCCCGATCATACCGCATCCGGCACGGCCGCCCCGTCGCGCGCGCGGCCACTGCACACGCAATCGCCAGCGCGTTCCCCTGAGACTCCTTGCCGCCGAACCCTCCGCCCATCCGGCGCACTTCCACCCGCACCGCGCTCATCGGCAGGTGCAGCGCATGGGCCACCTTGTGCTGCATCTCGGTCGGATGCTGGGTCGAGGAGTGGACAACCATGTCCCCCCCCTCCTGCGGCAGACAGGCCGCGACCTGCCCCTCTAGATAGAAGTGCTCTTGCCCCCCGACCTCGAACGACCCCTCGACGACGCGCGGAGCCTTCTCGATCGCCCGCGAAGCATCCCCCTTGGCCCAGACCACCGGCCCCTGCTCGAACCGGCTGTTGGCTGCCAAGGCGTCATCGACCGTCAGAAGCGCCGGAAGCTCCCGATAGGAAATCTTCGCCAGCCGCGCCGCCTTCCGCGCCGCAAGATGGCTGTCTGCAATGACCAGAAACACCGGCTGCCCGACGTAATGCACCTTGCCCACCGCGAGCAGTGGTTCATCCGCCGCCGAGGGCGAACAGTCCGGCATGTCGTCGAAATCCTCCGCCGACAACACCGCGACGACGCCCGGCGCGGCCCGCACCGCCGACAGGTCCATCCCCATGATCTCGCCATGCGCCACGGTCGACAAGCCGAACGCCAGATGCAGCGCATTGGCCATGGACAGGTCATCCACGTACCGCGCCTGCCCGGTCACATGCAGCGGCGCCGCGTCATGCGGCAGGGCTTTCCCCATGCTCATGGCGTCACCTCCAGCACCGAGACCGGCACGCCTGACAGATCATGGAAGTAGCGCCGCAGCAGGTTCTGCGCCGTCAGCATCCGATAAGCAGCCGAGGCCCGCATGTCGCTGAGCGGCGCAAAATCCCCCGCCATCGCCTCCGCCGCCGCTTCCACAGTGGCCTCGGTCCACGCCTTCCCCACCAACGCCGCCTCAGCTGAAGACGACCGCTTCGGCACCCCCGCCATGCCCCCGAACGCGATCCGGGCCGACGTCACCACGCCCCCCTCAACCGTCACATTGAAACACCCGCAGACCGCCGAGATGTCCTGATCGAACCGCTTGGAAATCTTGTAGCACCGCAAGGCATCCGCCCGCTCCGGGAAGGACACCCCCGCAACGAACTCCCCCGGCTTCCGGTCCTGCTTCCGATACTCCAGGAAGAAATCCTCCAGCGGCATCGACCGCATCTCATCCCCGCGCCGCAGATGCAGCGTCGCGCCCAGCGCGATCAGCGCAGGCGGCCCATCCCCAATCGGAGAGCCATTCGCAATATTCCCCCCGATTGTCGCCGCATTCCGCACCTGCACGCTTGCATAGCGCCGCAACAGCTCCCCGAACGACGGCAGCCGCTCCGCCACCGCCTCCCGCAACGCGCTGATCGTGACACAGGCCCCGACATGCAGCTGCCCGCCCTGCACTTCGATCCCCTTCAGGTCCTCAACCCCGTTCAGGAACGCCACCGGCCGCAAGTCACGCAGCTGCTTCGTCACCCAAAGCCCCACGTCCGTCGCGCCCGCCACCAGCACCGCCTCGGGGTGCTTCACATACCAGTCCGCCAGCGCATCGGAATCCGAAGGCTGGAACACCCCCGGCTCCCCCGCCGCAAACGAAGCCACCGCCGCGCGGTCCGTCGTCATCCACTCCGGCACCGCCTCCGACGCCGCAGCCTCCGCCGCCCGGACAATCGGAGCATACCCTGTGCACCGACACAGGTTCCCCGCCAGCTGATCATCATGATCCCGTGCGCTGTTCAGATGCGCCACCGCCATACTGACCACGAACCCCGGCGTGCAGAACCCACACTGGCTGCCATGATGCGACACCATCGCCGCCTGCACCGGATGCATCTCGCCCTTGGGACCAGAGATCCCTTCCACCGTGCGCACAGCTTTCCCATGCAGCTGCGGCAGGAACAGGATGCAGGCGTTCAGCGCTTTCGACCCCGACCCGTCCGTCACCATCACGGTGCAGGCCCCACAGTCGCCCTCGTTGCAGCCTTCCTTGGTCCCGGTCAGCCCACGCGCTTCGCGCAGCCAATCCAACAGGGTCCGCGTCGGGGCTTCCCCCTCGATGCGAACCGGCGTTCCGTTCAACAGAAACGCAATGCTCATTCTCAAGCCCGCCGCGGTCTCCCCATTCAAGGCATTCTGCGTGGTCGCCCGATGCGGCGTAAAGCGACCCACGCGCCCCTTCTTCTGGTTATCATTTCATCAAGCGCGGCCTCACGATTCAAGGCAAGAACAAACTGTTCGGGAAAAGGCGAAGCAGTTACCGGATTCTGCCGAAAAATTAGCCAGACCCGCCGCCGTTCAGGGCTGACGTGAAGGTAAGGCAATCCTTACTCGCACATGCATGACCATGCATCTATACGCGACACACTGTTAGCATACATACAAAGGGATTTTCCCATGGACATCGCAACCCTCCTTAAATTCGCTCACGTATTCGCCGCCGTCCTATGGGTCGGCGGCGGTTTTACCATGATCATCGCAGGCGTCGTCCTCGCCGGTCGCTCCTCGGCCGAGACGCAACTGGCTGTCGTCCGCGCCACCGTCCTCCTCGCGCCGCGCCTTTTCGTGCCGCTTTCCGTCTTCACCCTGGCATCGGGCGTCACCCTTCTTTTCGTCGCCGGTTGGGGCTGGCAGCCCTTCACCACCCTCGGCCTTGCGGGCGTGATCTTCACCGCCGCCTTCGGCACCTTCGTCCTGGGTCCGATGTGCGAAAAGGTGGTCAAGCTCGAGGAAACCCACGGGGCCCAGGCCGCCATCGCCCCCCTGCGCCGCCTGCAGCGCCTGGCCGCGATGGATTACGCCGTTCAGTTCGCCATCGTCTTCCTGATGGTGACAAAGCCGGGATGGAGCGATTTTGCCGTCTTCGGTGGCATCGGCTCGGTCATTGCACTCGCCGTTCTGGCCGCCCTGCGCCCCGTGCCGCGCGCGACGGTCTAACGACCCTTCACAGCCAGCGCCGGGCCGGGTAACCCTATACCCATGCCCGGCGCACACCCCCGATTCATCCACCTTCGCACCCACACCGAACACTCGCTTCTCGAAGGCGCGGTGCCGGTGAAGAAGCTGATCGATCTCTGCAAGGCCGCGGGAATGCCCGCCGTTGCCGTGACCGACACGAACAACATGTTCGCCGCGCTCGAATTCTCCGTCACCGCGATGGGGGCGGGCGTTCAGCCCATCGTCGGTTGCCAGATCAGCATCGCCCACGACCCCGCCCAGCCGGGGGAAAAGCCGCGAAACCCTGCGCCCATCGTCCTCCTTGCGCAAGACGAACCGGGCTACATGAACCTGATGCGGCTCAACACGCATCTCTACATCGACGGGGCCATCGACAGCTCCACCCAATTGCCGCAAGTCACGCTGGACGAACTGGCCCGGCACACCGACGGCCTCATCTGCCTGACCGGCGGCCCCGATGGCCCCCTGGGACGCTTCCACGCCACCGGCCAGCAGGCAAAGGCCCGCGCGCTGCTCGAACGTCTGGCGCAGATCTACCCCAACCGCCTTTACGTCGAACTCCAGCGCCACCCCGGCGCCGGCGGTGCGCTCCCCGAATACGAAGCCCTCGCCGAACGCGGCGCCATCGACCTCGCCTACGAACTGGGCCTCCCCATCGTTGCCACCAACGACGTCTACTTCCCCAAGACCGAGATGTACGAGGCGCACGATGCGCTGATCTGCATCGCGGAAGGGGCCTACGTCGATCAGCAGCAGCCCCGCCGTCGCCTGACCCCCCAGCACTACTTCAAGTCCGAAGCCGAGATGGTCGCCCTCTTCGCCGATCTGCCCGAGGCCTTGGAGAACACCGTCGAAATCGCCAGACGCTGCGCCTATGCCGCGCAAAAGCGCAAACCCATCCTCCCCAAATTCGCCGACGACGAGGTGAACGAGCTTCGCCGTCAGGCCAACGAAGGCCTCCAGGCCCGCCTCAAGGTCATCCCCCACTCCGCCACGCCCGAGGAATACCAGGAGCGACTGGATTTCGAGCTTGGGATCATCGAGAAGATGGGCTTCCCCGGCTACTTCCTGATCGTGGCCGACTTCATCAAATGGGCCAAGGACCACAACATTCCCGTTGGCCCCGGCCGGGGCTCGGGCGCGGGTTCCCTCGTCGCCTATGCGCTGACGATCACCGACCTTGACCCGCTGCGCTATGCGCTTCTCTTCGAACGCTTCCTGAACCCCGAACGCGTCTCGATGCCCGACTTCGACATCGACTTCTGCATGGACCGCCGGGAAGAGGTCATCACCTACGTCCAGCAGAAATACGGCCGCGACAAGGTCGCCCAGATCATCACCTTCGGTGCCCTGCTCTCCAAGGCCGCCGTCCGCGACGTTGGCCGCGTGTTGCAGATGTCCTACGGCCACGTCGACAAGCTGTCGAAGATGATCCCGGTCGAAGGCGTCAAGCCCGTCAGCATCACCAAGGCCCTTGCGGATGAGCCCCGCCTGCGCGAGGCCGCGAAAGAGGAAGTCGTGGGCCGCCTCCTCGATTACGCCGCCAAGATCGAAGGCCTCTACCGCAACGCCTCCACCCACGCCGCCGGCGTCGTGATCGGCGACCGCCCGCTGGATCAGCTGGTGCCCCTCTACCGCGACCCGCGCTCGGACATGCCCGCGACCCAGTTCAACATGAAGTGGGTCGAAGCCGCCGGTCTGGTGAAGTTCGACTTCCTCGGCCTCAAGACCCTGACCGTGATCCAGAACGCGATGGACCTCCTGAAACTCCGGGGCATCGAGTTCGACATCAACCTGATCCCCCTGGACGACAAACCCAGCTACGACCTCTATGCGTCAGCGAAAACCGTTGCCGTCTTCCAGGTCGAAAGCTCGGGCATGATGGACGCGCTCCGGCGCATGAAGCCCACCTGCATCGAGGACATCGTCGCCCTCGTCGCCCTCTATCGCCCCGGCCCGATGGAGAACATCCCGGTCTATTGCGAGGTCAAGAACGGCCTGCGCGACCTGGAATCGATCCACCCGACCATCGACCACATCCTTGCCGAAACCCAGGGCATCATCGTCTACCAGGAACAGGTGATGCAGATCGCACAGGTCATGGCCGGCTACTCCCTGGGCGGCGCTGACCTTCTCCGCCGTGCGATGGGCAAGAAGATCGCCGAGGAAATGGCGAAGGAACGCCCGAAGTTCATCGAAGGCTGCAAGGCCACCCACAACATCGACGCCAAGAAAGCGGGCGAGGTCTTCGACCTCTTGGAAAAATTCGCCAACTACGGCTTCAACAAATCCCACGCCGCCGCCTATGCCGTGGTCAGCTACCAGACCGCCTACCTCAAGGCCAACTACCCGGCCGAGTTCATGGCGGCCGTCATGAACTGCGACATCCACCTCACCGACAAGCTTGCGGTCTACAAGCGTGAGGTCGACAAGCTCGGCATCAAGACCATCGCTCCCTGCGTCAACGCCAGCCTCGCCACCTTCACCGTCCGGGACGGAGCCATCGTCTACGGCCTGGGTGCCCTGAAGAACGTCGGCGTCGACGCCATGCGCCTGATCGTCGAGGCGCGCCAGAAAGACGGGGGCGACAAACCCTTCGCCACCCTCTTCGACTTCGCACGCCGCACCGACCTCAAACGCATCGGCAAACGCCCCCTCGAAATGCTCGCCCGCGCCGGCTGCTTCGACCAGCTCGACCCCAACCGCGCCCGCGTGTTCGAGGCGCTCGACCCCCTCGTTGCCTACTCCGCCGCCATCCACGAAGCGCAGGCCTCCTCCCAGGTCTCGCTCTTCGGCTCGGCCGGGGCCGACATCCCCGAACCCCGCCTCCCCTTCCGCGACGACTGGCTCCCCACCGAACGCCTCGCCCAGGAACACCAGGCCGTCGGCTTCTACCTCTCCGGCCACCCGCTGGACGACTACATGTCCGCGCTGCGCAAGAAGGGCGTCGAGACCCTGGCCGAAGTCACCCGCAAGGCCGAACGCGGCCCCTGCATCGCAAAGCTGGCGGGCAGCGTATCGTCACGCCAGGAACGCAAATCCGCCAAGGGCAACCGCTTCGCCTTCGTCCAGCTCTCGGACCCCACCGGCCTGTACGAAGTCACCTGCTTCTCCGACGTCCTGGAAGCCTCCCGCGACCACCTTGACGCCGGGTCCAACGTCGTCCTCACCGTCAAGGCCGAGCTTGAAGGCGATACCCTCAAGCTCCTCGCCCAAGCCATCACCCCCATCGACGCCGCCACCGCCACCGCGGGGGCCCCCGACCTGCGCATTCACCTGGTCCGCCCGGAAACCGCGCAGTCGCTTGCCGGGCTGCTTGCCAAGGTCGAAGGCCGCAGCCGGGCCACGATCACCCTCTGCGTCACCGACCCCGCCGGGCGTGAGGTCGACATCACCCTGCCGGGCCAATACCCCGTCACCCCCCAGATCAAGGGGGCGATCAAGGCCATGCAGGGCGTTCTCGCGGTCGAGGAAATCTAGCGCGGCAGGATCGCGCCGCGGACCGCGACCACCCGCTCGGCCAGCCCCGCCGCCGACGCAAGACAGTCCGCGACACCCGCGCCCCGGTCCATCGCCGCCAGAAAACCTGCGTTGAAACTGTCGCCGGCGGCCGTCGTGTCCACCACGGTCACGTCCCTCGCCGCAGGACGGTGAAGGCGGCTTCCATCCAGGGCAATCGCCCCGTCACCGCCGCACTTCAAAGCGCCCTGCCGGATGCCCATCCCGGCATACCGATCCAGGATATCCTTGGTCAGAAGGTCCCCGAACAGCGCCGCCTCGTCATCGCGTGACGGAAAGGCGATGTCGGTCAGACCGATGAACCGGGTCATCTCTGCCCGCGCCGTGACCACGTCCGCCCAGAGCACCGGCCGGTAATTGGTGTCGAACGCCACCCGCCCACCCCGGTCACGAAACCCCGCCAGCGCCCCGGCCAGTCGGTCGCGCGCGCCTGCGTCAAGGATCGCGATGCTGATCCCCGACAGATACAGCGTATCGAACCCCTCCAGGAACGCCGTGGTCAGGCTGCTTTCCGCCGCGAACATCCGCCGCGCGGCCGAGGTCGACCGCCAATAGGAAAAGCTGCGTTCGCCATGCGCATCGGTGTCGATCAGGTACAACCCCGGCATCTGGCCGGTCAGCCGCGCGACATGGGCGGTATCCAGCGCCTCGGCCTTCAGTGCATCGATGATCCGGTCGGACTGTCGGTCGGCCCCCAGCGCCGTCACATAGGCCACCCGTCCCCGCCCCAGGGCCCGCGACAGGTAGACCGCTGTGTTGAACGTATCTCCCGCCACCCCGATCCGGGCCGTGTCGCCGCCTGTGCGGGCAACCTCGACCATCACCTCGCCCAGACAGGCGATCCGGCCAAGCTGGCCCATTCTCACATCACTCCAAAGGTCTCGAACGCCTCGACTGTGCCCATGCCGTTCTGAATGGCAAGCCGGACCTTGTTTTCCGTGGACACCTTCTCGAAGGCCTTGGTGATGGCTTCGTCGGCCGCTTCTGCCGGGATCACCAGCACCCCGTCACGGTCGCCATAGACGATGTCCCCGGGGCGGATTGCAACGCCTTCGATCTCGATCGGAACCCGGAAGTCCACCACCTTGCCGCGCGGGCCCTGATCCTGGGCGAAGCTCCCCATGCAGAAAGTCGGGAAGTTCAGCTCCAGGATTTCATTGGTATCCCGGCAGTACCCGTCCAGCACCGCCCCCGCCGCCTTGAGGTGGATCGCCCGCGTCGACATTAGGCCCCCCCACAGCGCATAGCGCGGGGAGGACCCCGTGCAGATGTAGACCTCATGCGGCTTCAGGTCGTCCAGGGCGCGGAACATCAAACCGAAGGGCTTCGCGGTCAGCGGGTTCTGGCCCTGCACCGAAGCCCCAAAATGGTCCGCCTCCAGCACCGGCATCGCCCGACCCAACACCACCATGTCGTCCCGCACCGGACGCAGGCGCGGCGGCAGGAACTGGTGCAGGTAGCCCATCGTGTCCAGGATGTCCCCCACCACAGCAGTGAAGAGGTCGCGCTTCATCGCGGCGAACATCTCGGCGTCATCGGCAAATCGCATGGCGTGGTCCTTTCAATTCATCCGGCGGGCGACATCGATGCCGTGCATCACGCCCCGCAACTCGCCCAGACCCCGCAGCCGCCCGATCAGCGAATAGCCGGGGTTGATCCGGTCCTTGCTCAGGTCGTCCGCCATCAGGTGCCCGTGGTCCGGGCGCAGCGGGATACGCCAGTCCTGACGCCCCTCGGCCCGCCGCCGCGCCTGTTCATCCAGCAGCACCGCGATCACCGCAGGCAGGTCCGACTACCCGCCCAGATGATCCGCCTCATGAAACGATCCGTCCGGTTCGCGGGTGACGTTGCGCAGGTGGGTGAAATGGATGCGTGGCGCGAACTCGCGCGCCATCGCGGTCAGGTCGTTGTCCTCACGCGTGCCGAAGGACCCGGTGCAGAAGGTCAGCCCGTTCGAACGGGTGTCCGCCGCCGCAAAGATGCGCCGGACGTCGCTCGCATCCGATACCACACGGGGCAGGCCGAACAGGGGGAATGCGGGATCGTCGGGATGGATGCACAGGTTGATCCCCAGATCTTCGGCCACAGGCACCACCGCGCGCAGGAAGTGGTTCAGGTTCTCTGCCAGGTCCTCGCGGCTGATCCCGTCATAGGCCGCAAGCGCCCGCAGGAACCCAGCCCGGTCATACTTCACCTCGGTCGCGGGCAGCCCTGCGATCAGGTTCCGCTCCACCCGCGCCACCGCCGCCTCGTCCAGCAAGGCCAGTCGGGCCTTCGCCTCCTCCAGCCGCTTGTCCGGATAATCTCCCTCCGCCCCCGGACGCTTCAGGATGAACACGTCATAGGCCGCGCAATCCACCGCGTCGAAGCGCAGCGCCAGCGCCCCGTTCGGCATCGGATGGCGCAGTTCGGTCCGCGTCCAGTCGACCACCGGCATGAAGTTGTAGCAGACAGTCCCGATCCCGTTCCGCGCCAGCGCCGCCAGCGTGTCGGTCCAATGCCCGATATAGCGATCCCGCTCCGGCGTCCCCTGCTTGATCGACGGATGCACCGGAATGCTCTCCACCACCGACCAGCGCAGCCCCGCCGCCGCGATGGTGGCCTTGCGCCGGGCGATAGCCTCATCGGACCAGGGCGACCCGTCATAGACCTCGTGGATCGCCGTCACGATTCCCGTCGCCCCCGCCTGCGCGATATGCGCGAGGGGCACCGGGTCACTGTCGCCATACCAGCGGAAACATTCCTCCATCCGCTCCATCCACGCGCCCCCTATTGTTGGACCAGCATGAACTTTGATACCGCCTTGAACCCGAAAATCAACGGCTTTCCGCGCATAGACCCATCATTTGCGCAGACACTCCCAAAGTCCGTTGACAGAATCCGAATCCTGGACCAACAAATAGAAAAGCAACAGGAAGGCGCATCGTGCTGGCCGACGACAGCGACACGCAGGTTGGACTGACCGGGGCAGAGCCCCCGCGTGTCTCTGCCGTGGACCGCCTGGTCGAGCAGATCCGCGAGATGCTGACCGACCGCGGACTTGGCATCGGCGATCCCGTCCCCACCGAACGCGAGCTGGGCGAGATGTTCCAGGCCTCCCGCAACACCGTGCGTGAGGCGCTTGTGGTCCTGCGCGCCTACGGCCTGATCGAGACCCGCCCCAAGGTCGGCGCCGTCGTCGCCGCCGGACATGGCGAGGCGATCAAGCGGCTCTTCTCCTTCCACAACGGAATCTCGCCCGATAGCTTCCGCGACCTGCAGGGCTTCCGCAGGATCATCGAACTTGGCGTCGGGGACGAGGTCATCCTCAAGGCCACCGACGCCGACATCGCCGCGTTGTCGCAGGTCAACGACCGCCTTCTGACCGCCCGCACCGTGCCGGAATCCGCCCAGGCCGACTACGACTTCCACGAGGCGATCATTGCCCTTGGCGGCAACCGCACCACGCTGGCGGCCTACCGGATGCTCTCGCCGGTCATCGTCGAGGTCATGCAGATCGGCAAATCCGCGCGGCCCGTGCAGACCGACACCCATGCCGCCCATGCCGAGATCGTCGCCGCCCTCATGGCCCGCGACCGCATCGCCTACGCCTACCTCATGAGCCGTCACCTGGAATTCGGCCTGCGCTTCGTTGCGGGTGCCAGCGACCGACGGACCTGAACCGCCGTGCAGCCCGCGCCCCGCGCGGACTGCACATCCAAGGCCGGAACGAAGCTCTCGCGCCCCGGCATCAAAGGAAGAGAGCGCAACGAACAGACCATTCGGGAGGAGATTCACATGATTACCAGACGGGGCATTCTGCTGTCGTCCGTTGGTGCGGCCGTTGCGGCCGGCATCAACTTGCCAAAAGCGGTCTTCGCACAGGACCGCGCCATCGCCGGCATCGTCTTCCAGCAGGACCAGTACATGCGGACCGTCCTCATGGGCATGGCCGCCGCCGCCGAGGCTTCGGGGGTCGAGCTTCTTGAGGCCAACAGCGACAACAAGCTGGAGAAGGAAACCCAGCTAATCGACACCTACATCGCCCGCGGCGTACAAGCCATCGCGCTGACGCCGCTGTCGGCCGACGGCTCGATCCCGGCGATCCAGAAGGCTGTAGACGCGGGCATCACCGTCATCACCTTCGGCACGACGGTGAACAGCGACCTGCCCAAGGCCTCGATCACCTCGTCCAACATCGACCTCGGCAATGCCACCGGCGACGCGGCCTCGGCCTTCCTCAAGTCCTTGGCCCCCGACCGCAAGGTCAAGATCGCCACGGTGGCATTCAAGTCGCTGCTGCCCGAGCAAAGCGATGACCGCGTCAACGGCTTCCTCGACAAGGTGAAGGACCAGGTTGAAGTCGTCGCCGCCCAGGACGCCTGGCTCGCCGAAAAGGCCGTCGCCGTCGCGAGCGACATCCTGACCGCCAACCCGGACATCGAGCTGATCTACGCCGCTAACGAAGGCGGCACCATCGGCGCGGCGCAAGCGGTCAAGAAGGCCGGTCTCGAAGGCAAGGTCTTCGTCTTCGGCATCGACGGGACCGAGCAGCTCGCCAACATGCTCCTCGACCCCGACAACGTCCTGCAGGCCGTCACTGCCCAGCAGCCCTTCGAGGTCGGCCGCCTGGCGCTGGAAGCCGCCAATGCTGTCCTCGACGGCAAGGAAGTCGAGAAGAACCAGTCGGTCCCGGTGCTGCCGCTGACGCGCGCCAATCCCGACGGGGTGAAGGCCTTCCTCGAGCAGCTCAAGTCGCTCGGCTGACCTGAACCGGACCGGCCCGTGCTCCCCGGGCCGGTCCACCTTTCCCAAGGCCCACACCATGCTTGACGCTTCCCCCCCCGCCGACCGGGGCCGACTGGAATTCAACGCCGTGTCCAAGGCCTATGGCCCGACCCTGGCGCTGGCGCGGTTCAGCCATGACTTCGCGCCCGGCAAGGTCCATGCCCTCATGGGCAAGAACGGGTCCGGCAAATCCACCCTCGTCAAGATTCTGGCCGGGGTCGTCCAGCCCTCGGAAGGCACCCTTCGCGTCAATGGCTCCGACACGGTCTTCGCCTCACCCCACGACGCCTTCGGCGCGGGCGTGGTCACCGTGCATCAGGAACTGTCGCTGATCCCCTCGCTCAGCATCGGCGAGAACATCTTCCTCGGCCGCCTGCCGATGACCCGCCGCCTTGGCGTGACGGTGATCGACTGGACCAGGATGCACAGCGACGCTGCCGCGCTCCTTCACGAAATGGGCCTCGACCTCGACACCCACCAGGAGGTCTCGACCCTGTCGGTCGGCCAGCAGCAGGTGATCGAGATCGCCAAGGCGATGTCCTTCCGCCCGTCCATCCTGCTTCTGGACGAACCCACCTCGGCCCTGGCAACGCGTGAGGTCGACCTTCTCTTCACCCTCGTCCGCCGCCTGCGCGACCGGGGGGTGACGATCCTCTACATCACCCACCGGATGAACGAACTCTTCCAGATCGCCGACACCTGCACCGTCCTGCGCGACGGCAATTTCGCGGGTTCGATCCAGATGGCCGACGCCACCCCCGAACGCATCGTCGAGATGATGTTCGGCGAAACCGCCAAGGCCCGCCGCCCGGCCCGCCAGATCATCGACCGCAGCGGCCCGCCGCTTCTCGACGTGCGCGGCCTGACCCGCCACGGCGAATTCCAGGACATCAGCTTCCAGGTCCACCCGGGCGAGATCCTCGGCATCGCAGGCCTCCTTGGCGCTGGCCGGACCGAGGTGATGCGTGCCGTCTTCGGCGCCGACCCGGTGGATGCTGGCACAGTGACAGTCGCTGGCCGCACTTTCCAGCGCCCGGACCTCAAGACGATGAAGGACGCAGGGCTCGGCTACACGCCCGAGAACCGGAAAGAGGCGGGTCTCGTCCAGATTCTCTCCACCCACGACAACCTCTGCCTTGCCAGCCTCGCCCGCATCTCTTCTGCCGGGATCGTCAGCCGCGCGGGTGAACAGGGCTTCGTCGACCGCCAGATCAAGGACCTTGCCATCAAGGTCCCCGACCCATTGCTGCCGGTCTCGTCCCTGTCGGGCGGCAACCAGCAGAAGGTGGTCATCGGCAAGTGGATGAACACCGCGCCCAAGGTGATGTTCTTCGACGAACCCTCGCGCGGGGTCGACGTCCAGGCCAAGCGGCAGATCTTCGACATCATCTGGCAGAAGGCGTCCGAAGGCCTCGGCGCCGTCTTCGTCTCGACCGAACTGGAAGAGGTCCTTGAAGTCGCCGACCGCATCCTCGTCATGCGCCAGGGCCGCATCGTGGCTACGGTGGACCCGACCGAGATCACCCTCAACGACCTCTACGAGCTTTGCATGAAGGACCAGACATGACCGACGTCCCCACCGCGCAACGGGCCAATGGCGGGCTGATGCCCTTCGTGCGCCGCTACACGATGGAGCTGATCCTTCTGGCGCTGGTCGTCTTCCTGATCTTCACCGCGCCCGGTTTCGCCTCGCTGGCCAACACCCTGAACGTCCTGCGCACCGTCGCCATGCTGGGGATCATCGCCTTCGGCATGACCGCCGTCATTATCGCGGGCGAGATCGACCTTTCGGTCGGCGCAGGTGCGGCTTTGGCCGGCTGCATCGTCGCCTGGTTCGGCGTGAACTTCACCGAAAGCTGGGGCGGCCCGGCGGCGCTGGGCTTCGGCTTCCTCTGCGCGCTGGTGGTGGGCTTCTTCACCGGCTTCATGACCGGCAAGTTCCGCCAGTGGTTCAACGTTCCCTCCTTCATCACCACGCTGGCCCTCTTCACCGCACTGCGCGGTGCCGCGAACCTGATCACCGGGGGCTTCCCGCTTTCCAACCTCCCCTCAAGCTTCGGCTTCTTCGGCGGCGGCTATCTCTTCGGCATCCCCTTCCCGGTCTACCTCTTCGTCCTGACCTTCATCGGGATGCACTTCCTGATGAACCACACCTCCTTCGGACGTGAGGTCTATGCGGTAGGTGGCAACATGGAGGCCGCGCGCCTTTCCGGCATCGACGTCTGGAAGGTGAAAAGCCTGAC
>JAIXSA010000034.1 GCA_027484915.1 Paracoccaceae bacterium
CGGTCGCGCCTTCACTATCGCCCGCCGCCTGCGCGAGATGGGGTACAAGGGCCAGCTCCTCGCCAAAGGTCCGGTGATCGCCGACCAGTATGCCATGCTGCGCCGAGTTGGGTTTGATGGGGCCGAGATTCCGGAAGATCTCGCAGCCCGGCAGTCGGCAGAGCAGTGGCAGTTCCGCGCCGACTGGCAGGCGCATCACTATCAAGCCCGGCTTCGCGCCTGATCTCCCCACCCTGTTGATTGGCCGCAGGGGAAAGACTTCCCTTGCGGTTCCGGCTCGCCTATGGAGGGCGAAACGATGACCGAGAGCGTGACCATGGACGCCGCCCGCACCAAACCCCACCTGCCCGACGCGCAGATCGTGACCAGTGTGAAGCACTGGACCGACCGGTTGTTCTCGTTCCGCGTCTCGCGGCCTACGACGCTGCGGTTCCGGTCGGGGGAGTTCGTGATGATCGGCTTGATGGGCGACAACGGCAAGCCGCTGCTGCGGGCCTATTCCATCGCCTCGCCGTCCTGGGACGAAGAGCTGGAGTTCTACTCGATCAAGGTGCCGGACGGCCCGCTGACCAGCCGCCTTCAGCACATCGAGCCGGGGGATGAGATCATCCTGCGGCCGAAGCCGGTGGGGACGCTGGTGGTGGATGCGCTCCTGCCCGGCAAGCGGCTGTGGTTCCTTGCGACCGGGACGGGGCTCGCCCCCTTCGCCAGCCTGATGCGCGATCCGGAGGTCTACGAAAAGTTCGACCAGGTCATCATGATGCACACCTGCCGCGAGGTGAAGGAGCTGGAGTATGGCCGCCAGCTGGTCGAAGGTCTGGAGAACGACCCGCTGATCGGCGAGATGGTGCAGGGCAAGCTTCGCTACTATCCGACCACCACCCGGGAGGAGTTCCATCACATGGGGCGGGTCACGGACAACCTGGCCTCGGGCAAGGTGTTCGAAGACCTCGGCCTGCCGAAGATGAACCCCGAGGAAGACCGGGCGATGGTCTGCGGGAGCCTTGCCTTCAACGTCGATGTGAAGGCGATCCTGGAGGGGTTCGGGCTGCGGGAGGGGGCGAATTCGGACCCCAAGGAATTCGTTGTCGAGAAGGCCTTCGTGGGCGACGGGATCTGACGCGCCGCGCGCGGCGCTTTTTGCGTCGCAATGCAATCAATGACTTGCAGGCCCGCATTCATGTGGGCTTAACCAAGAAACGGAGGGCCGCGGGGTGATCCTGACGGCCCTTTTTCGTGCCGCGACCCCGCAAAGAAGAAGGCCGCGAGGGTATCCCCCCGCGGCCTTCCGGTTTCGGCGTGAGCCGAAGATTACATGCCGAGCGCGGTCTTCACTTGCGCGACGGTGTCGGCGACCAGCGCCGGGTTCGCCTTTGCAGCTTCGACAGCGGTCTTCAGCGTGGCCTTGGTCGCGTCGTCGAGGGTCGAGCCATCGATCAGCGCGACAACGGCGTCGGCATTGAAGTTGGCCGGATCGAGAGCGGCGGCAGCGTCAGTCGCGGCAGCGGCGGCATCGGTTGCGGCTTCAGTGGTTGCAGCAGCGGCGTCGGTCGCGGCTTCCGTGGTCGCGGCGGCGGCATCGGTCGCAGCCTCGGTGGTGGCGGCAGCAGCGTCGGTCGCGGCTTCGGTGGTTGCAGCGGCAGCAGCGGCAGCTTCGTCAGCGGCCTTCTGTGCAGCGGCGGCAGCCTCTTCAGCGGCCTTGGCGGCGGCTTCCTCGGCAGCCTTGGCGTCGGCTTCGGCCTGAGCGGCAGCAGCGGCAGCCTGCTCGGCAGCTTCCTGAGCCGGCTTGTAGCTGAACTGGTAGTAGCCACCAGCAGCCAGAAGGATGACGATGGCGCCGATGATAACGGTTCTGTTCATGTCTAATACTCCCATGACCGGAGCTAGCGCCCGGATGGCGCCCATATGGCACCTTGGTTCCCAAATGAAAAGGGTGCCGCAGTGCAGCACAGCGAAAAACGCCGGAATCATCCGGAAATCTGGACCTCTGGCAGTCCAGCCGGGTTGCAGATGCGGGCGGCGGGGTCTAGATTGCGCGCGGACAAAACAGCCATCAAAGGACGACTACCATAGCCCGCAGACCGCACAATGCCCCGCCGCAACGCGAAACCGGTCCCCGCATCAATGACCGCATCCGCGCTCCGGAAATCCGCCTGATCGGGGCGGATGGCGAGAATGTCGGGGTGGTGACCCCCGCCCGCGCGATGCAGATGGCCGAGGAAGCCGGACTTGACCTGGTGGAGATCTCGCCGACGGCCGTCCCGCCGGTTTGCAAGATCATGGACTTCGGCAAGTTCAAGTACGAGACGCAGAAGCGTGAGGCCGAGGCCCGCAAGAAGCAGAAGATCATCGAGATCAAGGAAATCAAGTTCCGCCCCGGCACCGACATCCATGACTACGAGGTCAAGATGCGGTCGGTGGTGAAGTTCCTGGAGGAAGGCGACAAGGTCAAGGTCACCCTGCGCTTCCGGGGCCGCGAGATGGCGCACCAGGACCTGGGCCTGGAGCTTCTGAAGCGGGTCGAGGCCGACGTGGCCGAGATCGGCAAGATCGAAAGCTTCCCCCGTCTGGAAGGCCGCCAGATGGTGATGATGGTCGCGCCGAAGTAAGGGCGGACCCGTCAGGAAAAGTTGGGCCCGTCCGACCGGGACCATGTGCGGGGGCAATCTGCCCCCGTTTTCATTTGGCTTCGCGCAACCGGCCGCGTGTCGGGATTTCCTTGAGCAATCCCCCGACCCCCATTCCGGCGATGTCTGCCGCGGTGACCGGGACTCCGCAGATCAGCCGTTCCATCACCCAGTCGGCCCCGTTCAGTGCGGGACTGCGGACACAGCCCGGCAGACCGATGACCGGGATGCCCTTGAGATGGCCGAGAAAGAGAAGGTTGCCAGGATCGACGGGCATGCCGAAGCGGTCGACCGTGCCCCCTGCCCGGCGGACGGCGGCGGGGGCCACGTCGTGCGGGTCCGATGTCGCCGAGGCGGTCAGGATCAAGATCAGCTCGGCATCGGTGATGCCGGCAAGGGTCGCGGACAGGTTGGCCTCGCGGTGGGGGCTGTGGAGGTGAGCTGTCAAGCCCGCCCCAAGCGCAGCAAGGCGGTGGGTGATTGCCTCGGCGCCGAGGAGTTTGGCGGCGGGGTCGGTGTGGGTTTCGACCAGCGCAACCCGGCTGAGTCTTGCGGGACACAGGCGCAGGGATTGCCTCCCGGCGTCAGAGGCGGCGGCGACCCAGGGCCCCGCAACGCCGTAGGCGATGATCTTCACGGTGGCGGCCATTTCCCCAGCCGCCAGTCGCTGCCAGCGCGGGACCGTGGCGAAGGTGATCATCGGGTCGACGGCGTTGAGCGCATCCACCCGGTCGGCGTGCACCTCCAGCACCCCGGCACTGCGCGCGTGGAGGTTGACCCGTCCGGTTCCGACTGGGCGGAGGTCGATGCCAGCGCTTTCCGGGTCGGGGACAAGGGCCTGGGCAATGGCAAGGGCGGCCGCGTCTTCGTGAATGTCACCGGGATCAAGCCGGGCGGCGATGACCTCGGTGCGGCCTGTTGCCTGCAGCTTGGCGATTTCTGCTGGGCCAAGGGTGCAGCCCTTGCGCAGGCGCCCGTCGGGCAGTGCGACGGAATGGGCGAGGATCGCGCCGTCCGCTTCCGACAGGGGAACCGGGCCGAACCGCATTACTTCCGCAGGACGCTGGTGATCTGGGCCATGATGCTGACCGCGATCTCTGCCGGGGTCTTGGCGCCGATGTCTAGGCCGACGGGGGCGTGGATCCGGGCGATCTGGTCCGGGGTGAAGCCGGCTTCGCGTAGCCGGTCCACGCGCTTGGCGTGGGTGCGCGTAGAGCCGAGACAGCCGAGGTAGAAGGCCGGAGAGGTCAGCGCGAAGCGGATGGCGGGGTCGTCAAGCTTGGGGTCATGCGTAAGCGTGACGATGGCGGTGCGGGCGTCGGGCTGCAGGGCTGCCAGCGCCTCATCCGGCCAGTCGTCAAGGATGGTCTCACCGGGGAAGCGGTCATGAGAGCCGAAGGCGCCACGGGGGTCGATCAGGGTGGGGGCATAGCCGCAGGTGCGGGCGATCTGCAGAAGCGGCTGGGCGATGTGGACGGCGCCGATGACGATCAGGCGCAGCGGCGGGTTGTGGATGGCGATGAAGCGGCCGTCCTCTTCCATCCCAGAGCGGTCGGACTTGAAGCGGGCGTCGGTGGCAGGGTCTTCGCCCGGCTGGACCAGACGGCGGACCCAGGTGTCAGGGGTGGTGACGACAGCGAGGGCTTTCGGCGCGGCGCGGGCTTCGGTCAGCGCGGCGAGCATGGCTTCGGGCAGGGCCTCGGCGCCTTCTCCGACGGGTTCGACAAGGACGCGGATGGTGCCGCCACAGGCGAGGCCGGCGGCGAAGGCGGTCTCATCGCTGACGCCGAAGGTCAGGACGCGGGACTTGCGGTCTTGCAGGGCATCAAGCGCTTCGGTGATGACCGCGCCTTCGACGCAGCCGCCGGAGACGGAGCCGAGCATCTCGCCCGCGCCCGAGATGGCAAGCTGGCTGCCGGCCTGGCGGGGAGCGGAGCCCCAGGTCTCGATCACGGTGGCGAGGGCGGCCCCCTTGCCGGCGCGGTGCCAGGCGAGGGCGGCTTCGGGGATCTGGTCGTGGGTGGCGGTCATGGCGCGAGTATGCGTCCGGGCGCGCGGGGATGCCACCAAAATGACGCGCCGCGGGGGGTGCCCGCGGCGCGACTTTGGTATCGGGTGCGCGCTTAGCCGCGGTCGGCGGTGCGCAGGAGCGGGGTGATCACCCGAACCTCGACCCGGCGGTTGCGGGCCTCGCTTTCCTGGGTGTCGACCAGAAGCTCGGTCTCGCCGTAGCCCTGGACGACCATATTCTCCGGCGGGATGTCGAAGTACTCGGTCAGGGCCAGCGCCACCGATTCCGCGCGGCGGTCAGAGAGGGCGAGGTTCATCGCAGCCTTGCCGGTCGCGTCGGTGTGGCCTTCGATCAGGAAGACCTCGCGTGGGTTTTCGTCCAGAAGTTCCTGCATGACGCGCCCGAGGTCGGCCAGGTCACGCGCCTCGGCTGCCGGGATGGCGGCCGAGCCGGAGGCGAAGGTCACCGGTTCCACGTCGATGGTTGCGGCCAGTGCCCGGACTTCCGGGATCTCGCGGATCTGGCGGAGCGAAAACTTGCGACCCGCCTTTTCGGCTTCCAGAGCGGCAAGTTCGCGCTTAAGGGCCGTGTCATCGTCCATCGCCGAGATCACGATCCGGCGCTTGGGCTTCGGCAGGTCGCGGACCACGACGACTTCCTCTTCGGCGAGATCGTCGATCAGCACGATCTCGCGGCCCATGTCGTCATAGGTCGCCCGGCGCAGGACGCGACCGGTGGCGTCGCGGATCGTCACGACCTGGGTGCCATCGGCGCGTTCCACGATAGTCCGGGTCGAGCCGTCCTTGAACGTCTCGGTCCGCACGGTCGAACCGGGACGCCGGATCACGGTGTCGTCGTCCTTGAGCACGCGGTAGGTACCGTCAGGCTGCAGAACGATCACGCGGTCACCGGTGTTCGACACGACCCGGCTTTCGCCCGGCCCCATCGTCGAGACGGTGGTATCGGTCGCGGCCGCCTCGCGGTTGTTCTTGATGATCGCGCCGACGGCGAGGGCACCAAGGACCAGAAGACCGGCTTTCTCGAGATCGGAAAGACCGCTCTTCTTGCCGTCAGCAAGCGCCTTGGGGGCCGCAGAGAATTCCTCAGACGAGGTCCGGGTATTTTGCTCGGTGATGGTTTCCATAGTCTCGGCCACCAGAGTGGCCGGGTCAGCGGGCGCAATCTTTGTCGCCGCATTGGATTCCGGATCGGCAGGGGCCTCGGACACCAGTTCGGCAGCCGCAAGCGTCGACGGGTCGATTGCCGTCGGATCGGCTGTCAGCAGTTCCGTCAGACTTTCAACTTCCAATTCTGTCACCACGGGCGCTTCGACCGGTTCGACTTCGACCGCCGGATCAGGTTCGGCGACCTTCAGGCCCGCCGTCGGATCGACGATCTCGCCGCCTTCGGTGACGGCAAGCTCCGCCTCGGCCTCTGCCAGGGCGGCGGCATCAGCAGCCGGGTCGACCGCTTCGCCAGTCGACGGGTCGACGGTTGCTTCGGCATCAGCCGCAGCTTCGGCGCTTGGCTCTTCGACAACGATTTCGTCCGCCGGAGCTTCTTCAATGACGGCTTCCTCGGCGGGGGCAGTCTCTTCGACCACCGGCTCCTCGGCAGGGGCTTCCTCGACCGCGGGCTCCTCGACAGGGGCAGCCTCTTCGACGGCAGGCTCTTCCGCAGGGGCAGGTTCAATCACCGGCTCTTCGACCGGAGCTTCCTCCACGACGGGTTCTTCAGCGGGGGCTTCTTCCACCACCGGCTCTTCGGCGGGGGCCGCCTCGACCGCGGGTTCTTCCACGGGGGCCGCCTCGTCAACGGCAGGCTCCTCGGCGGGGGCAGCAGCTTCGGCGGCAGCGGCCTCGGCAGCGGCGGCTTCGGCGGCGGCCTGAGCGGCTGCTTCAGCTTCGGCAGCAGCTTGGGCGGCAGCCTCGGCAGCGGCCTGTTCCTCGGCGGCCTTTGCGGCTGCAGCCTCGGCTTCGGCCTGAGCTTCTGCTTCGGCCTGGGCGGTAGCCGCAGCGGCGGCAGCATCAGCGTCGGCCTGAGCCTGGGCTTGGGCATCCGCTTCTGCGGCGGCGGCAGCCTCGGCAGCGGCAGCTGCGTCGGCATCGGCCTGCGCAGTGGCTTCCGCCTCGGCCTGGGCAGCGGTGTCTGCGGCGGCGGCTTCTTCGGCGGACTTGGCGGCAGCGGCTTCCGCCTCTACCGCAGCGGCGGCGGCGGCATCAGCCTCGATCTGCGCGATGATCGCGTCAAGGTCACAGGCCAAATCGGCGGTCGGCACGCACAGCACCGCGCCGTCCGGTCCAGTGACCGAGCCATCCTCATTCAGCACCTGGGCGAAACCAGACATGGTGCCCAGGGGGCTGATTGCCACCGAAAGGGCCGTGGTGGATATCAGAAGCTTTCTCATCAAGCAGTCCTCATCTCTATGGGCACGGGAATAACGGATATGAATTCATCCGGTTCCCGGAGGCCCTGACACGCATAGCAAAGGGCACGACGCGCTGATATGCGATATCACGGACTTGCCAAGCCATAACTGCGCGGAGACCCGCCTAGGCGCGGATCATTGCCAGCAGCCGGTCGCGTTCACCGTGGTCGGAAGGCTCTGAAATCGCACGCCCAAGTGCTTCCAGCGACGCGATGGAGTGCCCGGCGCGGAAACTGTCGACATGGGGCAGGATGGCACGGATGCCTTGCGCCTTCGGCGCGAAGGCGGACCAGCGCAGCAGCGGGTTCAGCCAGATGAGCCTGCGGCAGGACAGATGGAGCCTTTCGGTTTCCGTCCGGAGGAGCGTGGCATCGTCCCGGTCAAGGCCGTCGGTGATGAGGAGGACGACGGCCCCCTGCCCCAACACACGGCGTGACCAGTCGCGGTTGAAGGTGTGCAGGCTTTGGCCGATGCGCGTTCCGCCGGACCAATCCTGTGCTTCGCTTCCGGCGGCCTTGAGGGCGGAGTCGACGTCACGGGCGCGCAGGTGGCGGGTGATGTTGGTCAGGCGGGTGCCGAAGGTAAAGGCGTGGACGCGGGCCCAGCCCTGGCCTTTGCGGTTGGCGACAGCATGGACGAAGTGCAGGACCATGCGGGAGTAGTCGGCCATGCTGCCCGAGATGTCGCAGAGAACGACAAGGTTCGGCCAGCGGGTGACCGGGGCCTTGTACTTCAGCGCGGTGATTTCCCCGCCGTGGCGCATCGCATCGCGCAGGGTGCGGCGGGCGTCGATGCGGGCGGTCAGCGTGGAGGCTTTGCCTCGGCGGGTTTTCAGCGGTTGGACCGGGAGCGCAAGCCTTGCCAGCATCCGCTTGGCGGCGGCAATCTCGTCCGATGACATCTGCTCGAAGTCGAGGGTCTTGAGCCGTTCTTCCGACGACATGGTCGCGGTGGCGTCGATCTCGATCTGGTCGCCCTCGGGTTGGTCCTTGGGGGCCGGGGGAAGCTGGCCATCGAGAAGCGCTTCGGCAGCGCGCTTCTCGGCGGCCTGGGCGATGCGATCCTCTTGCACGCCGTGCACCTGGGGCAGCATGAGCGACATCATGTGGTCCAGGTAGCGCGGGTCGCGCCAGAAGAGGCGGAAGACCTGGGCGAAGAGGGCACGCTCTTCGGGGCGGGAGACGAAGACGGCCTGCAGGGTGAAGTAGAAATCCTCGCGCCGATCGAAGCCTGCGGCGGCGACGGCGTTCACGGCATCAAGGGTGCGGCCGGGGCCAACGGGAAGGCCCGCCTTGCGCAGCGCGCGGGCGAAATGGGCGATGTTGTGCGCGAGCTTGCCGTCGTCGGGAATGTCGAGATCGGGAAAGGTCGGAGGCATGGACGACCCCCGGGGGGTTTCACACCCCCCGGACCCCCCGTGGGATATTTGGGGACGAAGAATGGGTCATGCGGGGACCAGTTCGCGCTTGACCTCGTCTAGCAGGCGTTTGGCTTCCGAGCCTTGGAGTTTCTGGATGTCGTCCTGGTATTTCAGGATCGCGCCGAGTGTGTCGGAGATGACTTCGGGGCTCAGGGCAATCACGTCAAGGGCGAGGAGGCATTTGGCCCAGTCGATGGTTTCCGCGACGCCGGGGCGTTTGAAGAGGTCCTCGCGGCGGAGTTTCTGGACGAAGGCGACAACCTCGCGGGAGAGCTGGGCTTGCGCCTCAGGGGCGCGGGAGTGGAGGATTTCAAGCTCGCGGTCAAAGGTTGGGTAGTCGACCCAGTGGTAGAGACAACGGCGTTTCAGGGCGTCGTGGACTTCGCGCGTGCGATTGGAGGTGAGGATCACGATGGGGGGTTCGGGGGCCTTGATCGTGCCAAGCTCGGGGATGGTGACCTGGAAGTCGGAGAGGGCTTCGAGGAGGAAGGCTTCGAAGGGCTCATCCGTGCGGTCGAGTTCGTCGATGAGCAGAACGGGCGCGCCGCCGGGCTGCGGGCGCATGGCGGCGAGGAGCGGGCGTTCGATGAGGTAGTCTTCGGTGAAAAGCTCGGTTTGCAGGGCGTCGCGGTCACCGGTGCCTTCGGCGGTGCGGATGGCGATCATCTGGGCGGCGAAGTTCCATTCGGCGACGGCAGAGGCGGCGTCGAGACCTTCGTAGCATTGCAGGCGGATCAGGCGGCGGCCCAGGGCGGTGGCGAGGGTCTTGGCGATCTCGGTCTTGCCGGTGCCGGCCTCGCCTTCGAGGAAGAGGGGACGGCCGAGTTTGAGGGAGAGGAAGACGACCGTGGCAAGGGCGCGGGAGGCGACGTAGCCCTGTCCTGCAAGAAGGGTTTCGACGGCGTCGATGCTGGTGGGAAGGGCGGTCACGGGGCCTCCGGCTTTGGGGCGATGGTGGCGGGCGGGGCTGCGGGGGTCAAGGCGGGATCGGTGGTCTCGGCCTGCAACCATAGTCGTAGAGAGCGCAGTGGCGCGCGGTCGGGACCGGTGCTGGGCCAGACGAGGTAGTAGGAGCCCAAGGCGCGGATGGGCGGGCCGAAGATGGGGACGAGGCGGCCCTCGGCAAGCTCGCGTTCGATGAGGAAGGTGGGGATCAGGGCCGCGCCCATGCCGTGGATAGCGCCCTGGGTCAAGGTGGCGAACTGGTCGAAGAGCATGCCGGGGGGCCGGAGGCCGGGGGACCCGTGGTGGGCGAGCCAGCGGCCCCAATCGCCGGTGCGGCTTTCCAGCTGCAGAAGGGGGTGGGCAAGCAGGTCGGTGGCTTTGGTGAGCTTGGGGAAGCTGGGCGCGGCGACGGCGAGGACCTCTTCGTCCATGAGTTTCAGGTAATCGACACCGGGCCAGTCCTGGCGGCCGTAGTGGATGGCGGCATCGAAGCTGGAGCCGGTGAAGTCGAAGGGCCGGAGCCTGGTGGAGAGGTTTATGGTCACTTCGGGATGGGTCTGGGCGAAGCGCGCGAGGCGCGGGGCGAGCCAGTGCATGCCGAAGGCGGGGAGGATGGCGAGGTTGAGGCTTCCGCCTGTGGGGTTGGCGCGCAGCGTGATCGAGGCGGAGGCGAGGAGGTGGAGGGCCTTCCTGACCTCGGCCACATAGTCGTGGCCGGCAGGGGTGAGGCGCAGTCGCTGGCGTTCGCGGATGAGGAGTGGGACGCCGAGTTGGCTTTCAAGACCCTGAAGGGCGCGGCTGATGGCACCTTGCGTAAGGCTCAACTCTTCGGCGGCGGCAGAGGCGGTGCCAAGGCGGTCCACCGCCTCCAGCGCCATGAGGGCGGGAATTGGTGGCAGATAACGGCGGGGCAGCATTATGAGTTTCCCTCAAGAACCCGTGCGAGGAGTTCGATAGCCTGCCCTGCCATTTTCTGCAATGATGGAGACCAAGCGATGGAGGTTCCGATGCCCGATACCCTGCACACCCAGCCGAAACTGAAAGCCAAGGATGCCCCGGACCTGGGTCGGTTTGACTGGGAGGACCCCTTCCGGTTGAACGACCAGCTGACCGAGGAAGAGCGGATGCTGCGCGACGCCGCGCGGGCCTATGCGCAGGAAAAGCTGCAGCCACGTGTCGTGGCCGCCTACCGCGAGGAAACCACCGATCCGTCGATCTTCCGCGAGATGGGGGAGATGGGGCTTCTGGGCGTGACAATCCCCGAGGAATACGGCGGGCTTGGCGCGTCCTACGTGGCCTACGGGCTGGTGGCGCGGGAAGTCGAGCGGGTGGACTCGGGCTATCGGTCGATGATGTCGGTGCAGTCGTCCTTGGTGATGTATCCGATCTACGCCTACGGGACCGAGGAGCAGCGGCAGAAGTACTTGCCGAAGCTTGCGAGCGGCGAATGGATCGGCTGTTTCGGCCTGACCGAACCCGATGCGGGGTCGGACCCGGCGGGGATGAAGACAACGGCGAAGAAGACCGCGACCGGTTACGTTCTGAACGGCGCGAAGATGTGGATCTCGAACGCCCCCATCGCGGATGTCTTCGTAGTCTGGGCCAAGTCCGAAGCGCATGGCGGGAAGATCAAGGGCTTTGTGCTGGACAAGGGCACGAAAGGACTGACCGCGCCGAAGGTCGGGGGCAAGCTGTCGCTGCGGGCCAGTATCACCGGCGAGATCGTGATGAAGGACGTGGAAGTCGGCGAGGATGCCCTACTCCCCTTCGTCGAGGGGTTGAAAGGCCCGTTCGGCTGCCTGAACCGGGCGCGCTATGGCATTTCGTGGGGCGTGATGGGGTCGGCCGAATTCTGCATGCATGCCGCCAGGCAGTACGGGTTGGACCGCAAACAGTTCGGCAAGCCGATCGCGGGGACGCAGCTCTTCCAGCTGAAGCTGGCAAACATGATGACCGAGATTTCGTTGGGCCTGCAGGCGTCCCTGCGCGTTGGCCGTTTGCTGGACGAGGCGAATGCTGCGCCCGAGATGATCAGCATCGTCAAGCGCAACAACTGCGGCAAGGCGCTGGAGGCGGCCCGCTGGGCGCGCGACATGCATGGCGGCAACGGCATCCAGGAAGATTTCCAGATCATGCGCCACATGGTGAACCTGGAGACGGTGAACACCTACGAGGGCACGCATGACATCCATGCGCTGATCCTGGGCCGGGCGATCACCGGCGTGCAGGCTTTCTTCTGATCCTTTCCCCGTGCTACGCCTGTCCGGCGTAGTGCTGGGTTGCGAGGGCGGATGCCTCTGGCGGGGTTATTTCTGGACATGGAATGGGGGCGGCCGTGAAGATCACGGCCGTCCTTTGCGTTCGCAACGAGGGCGCATTCCTGCTGGAGTGGTTGGCGCACCACCGGGCCTGCGGGGTCACGGATGTCCTGGTCTTTTCCAACGACTGCGAGGACGGCACGGACGCACTGCTGGACCGGCTGCAAGAGCTTGGCTGGCTGACCCATGTGCGCAATCCGGGCCCGCATGGCGAAGGGCCGCAATGGGCTGCGCTGAAGCAGGCGGATCGTCATCCGCTGGTGACCGGGGCGAATTGGGTGTTGCCGCTGGACATCGACGAGTTCGTCAATGTCCACGTGGGCGACCGCACGATCCCGGCGCTGCTGGCCGCCCTGCCCGAGGCGACGGCGATCACGCTGACCTGGCGGCTATTCGGGAATGCGGGGGTGGTGGAGTACAGCGATGCGCCCGTGACCAAGACCTTCACCCGCGCCGCGCCCAAGGTGCTGCACTGGCCCTGGCGGGCATATCTGTTCAAGACCCTGGTGCGGAATGACGGCAGCTACGGCAAGCTTGGCGTCCACCGCCCGCGCGCTCCGGTCGAGGCGGCGATGGGCGGGCAGCGCTGGTTTGACGGCACGGGCAGGCGGTTGCCTGCCGCCTTTCACCGCGGGCGCATCTTCTCGGACGTCGGGCGCGACTGCCATGCGCTGGTGCAGTTGAACCATTACCCGCTGGGCGCGGCGGAAAGCTTCCTTCTGAAGCGGGATCGCGGGCGGGCGGTCCATGCCGATGGCGGTCTGGATGCAGGCTACTGGGTCGAGCGGAACTTCTGCGATGTCGAGGATCGGTCGATCCTGGAGCTGGACAGCCGCGCCGGGCGGAAGGCGTTGCACGCCGACCCGGTGCTGGGCCCCCTGCACCTGGCCGCAGTGGCCTGGCGGCAGGACCGGTTCCGGACGCTGATGCGGCAGGACGACTGGCGCAGCCTTTACGGCCAGTTGCGGATGGCGGGTCCGACACGTGTGCTTACCCAGGCGGAAGCCGAGTCGATCTGGAAGCCGCACCAGACCTAGGTGTCGGGTGAATTGCGGCGGGATTGCAACCTTGGGTTGTATATCCTTGTAATCGTTGCCGCACTTCGCGCGTCAGGGCTGTATCGGGGGCAAATGTTTCCACCGCAGGGCCTTGTGGTGGCCGCAATCTGTCGCCAGACTCCAAGGGTCCGAGCCTCGACATGCAGCACACCGACAGTTTCCCAATGACCACCGAAGTCCAGCCGCCCGACTGGCAGCGCCCGATGCTGGAGATCGCCGAGGGTGACGGCGATTTCCTGCCATTGGGGGACAAGCATTATGCCTTCTTTGCCGAAGAGCGGCCGCAGCTTCTGGTCACGTTCGAGGATGCGCAAAGCCTGCGCGACCGCGAGGATCGCCTGCCCGAGCATTTCGCGCTGGCCCAGACCCGGGGCTGGTCGATCCTGACCATCCTGGCCGAGGGCGAGACCTGGTGGCGCGATCCGGCGGTGTTCCGCTATTTCGACCGGTTGGCCGATGACGGGTTTCTGGAGGATTTCGACCGCGTCGTCTTCTATGGCGCGGGTGCGGCCGGCTATGCGGCGGCGGCCTATTCGATCACCGCGCCGCAGGCAGAGCTGGTCCTGGTCGCCCCCCGCGCCACGCTGGACCCCGCACTGGCGGGCTGGGACGAACGCCACCGCATCGCGCGGCGGATCAACTTCCGCGGCCGCTATGGCTATGCGCCTGACATGACGGAAAGTGCCTCAAAGGTCTGGCTGATCCATGACCCCCTGCACCAGCCCGACGCGATGCATGCGGCGCTTTTCCAGCGGCCCTGGGTGCAACCCTTGCACGCCCGTTATACCGGCGAGGGGACCGAGGACACGCTGTGCGAAATGCGGGTGCTGGACCGCATCCTTGAAGCGGCGATGGAGGGCAAGATGTCGGCCGAGCGCTTCTCGTGGCTTTGGCGCGGGCGGCGGTCGAACAGCAGCTATCTGCGTGCGGTCCTGGCGGCGGCGCGGCTGTCGGGGCATCCCAAGCGCGAGATCAAGATCTGCCGGTCGGTGACCTCACGCCTGAATGCGCCGCGATTCGCCCGGCGGCTGGAAGAGCTGACCGGCGAGAAAGTCTAGCGGTAGGCCTCGACCAGGCTGGTGAGGTGATCCGTCCGCTCTTGCGTCAAGAGGCGCATGCAGCCGTAGACGACCAGGGGCTCGGCGCTGCCACCCTTCATCGCATAGCCTTCCGCCTCGCAGGCCCTGTCGCGGAAGGTGATCCAGGCGCGCTGCGCCTCTTTCAGCGCCAGGGCCCCACCCTGTTCCTCTTGCGGCAGGTTCGCGTCCCAGTCCTTCAGCAGTGCCATGGCGGTCTTGTAGGCCGCGTTAAGCTCGGCATCCGCCGCCTCCCAATCGGCATAGGCGCATTGGTTCAGGTCGATTTGTGCCATCGCGTTGGCGCAGTCCACCTCCTGCGCGGCGACGGGAAGGCTGAGGCAGGCGAGGACGAGGCAGGGGCGGAGCATCGGGGATTCCTTCTTTCGTGGCGATCCTGTCGCAGTCTGCCACGTGATGCCACTGGAAACGCGGTCGGGTTTACGTTACCTGCGCGCCATGCACTCGATCACCTTGCCCCGCCCCGACGACTGGCACCTGCACCTGCGCGATGGCGCGATGCTGAAGGCCGTGCTGCCGGAAAGCGCCCGCCATTTCGCCCGCGCGATCATCATGCCGAACCTGGTGCCGCCGGTCGTCACACTGGACGATGCGGTGGCCTATCGGGACCGCATCCTGGCGGCCCTGCCGGGCGGGATGGCCTTCGAGCCGCTGATGACGCTGTATCTGACCGAAGGCACCGATCGTGCGGACGTGGAACGCGCTGCGGCATCGGGGCTGGTCAAGGCGGTCAAGCTTTACCCCGCGGGGGCGACGACGAATTCGCATTCCGGGGTGCGGGACCTGACAAAGGTCATGCCGGTACTGGAGGTGATGGCGCGCATCGGTCTGCCACTGTGCACCCACGGCGAGGTCACCGACAGCCACGTGGACATCTTCGACCGCGAGGCGGTGTTCATCGACACGGTCCTTGATCCCCTGCGCCGCCGTCTGCCCGAATTGCGCGTCGTGATGGAGCACATCACCACCGAGGAAGGCGTCGCCTATGCGGCCGGGGGTGGCGCCAATCTCGCCGCGACGATCACGACGCATCACCTGATCATCAACCGCAACCACATCCTCGCCGGGGGCATCAAGCCGCACTACTACTGCCTGCCGGTGGCAAAGCGCGAAAAGCATCGGCTGGCCTTGCGGAAGGCGGCGACCTCGGGCTTGCCCCGGTATTTCCTGGGGACGGACAGTGCCCCGCATGTTGACGCGCTGAAGGAACATGCCTGCGGCTGCGCGGGCTGCTTCACCGCGACGAACACGATGTCGCTTCTTGCGCATGTCTTCGAGGAAGAAGGCGCGCTGGACCGACTGGAAGGCTTCGTGTCGCACCACGGTCCAGCCTTCTATGGCCTACCCGTCAACCAGGGGACGATCACGCTGGAAAAGCGCCCCGAGCCCTGCGCCTGGCCCGAGAAAATCCACGCCGAGCCCGGCCCCGTCACCGTTTTCCAACCCGGTTTCCCCGTGCATTGGCACGTCGTCACCTGACCGCTCCTCGTCGACTTCGTCGCTCGTCGCTGCCGCGAGGAGAAGCCGAAGGCGCACGACGAACCTGCCCGAAAGGACCCGCGCATGATCCCGTCGACCTATCCGCCCAAGGACGAAATCGCGCGCCTCACCGCACGCGCGCTTCTGGAAATCAAGGCAGTCCATTTCAACGCCGAGACGCCCTTCACGCTCGCCTCCGGTCTGCCCTCGCCCACCTACATCGACTGCCGCAAGCTGATCAGCTACCCGCGCATCCGCTCGACCCTGATGGACTTTCTGTCCGTCACCGTGATGCGCGAGGCCGGGTTCGAGGCTTTCGACAACATCGCAGGCGGCGAGACGGCGGGCATTCCCTTCGCCGCGCTGGTCGCGGAACGGCTTGCGCTGCCAATGACTTACGTCCGGAAGAAGCCCAAGGGTTACGGGCGCAACGCCCGGATCGAGGGCGCGATGACCGAGGGCCAGCGCGTGCTTTTGGTCGAGGACCTGACGACGGACGGGGGTTCGAAACTGTCGTTCGTAGATGCCATCCGCGAGACGGGGGCCACCTGCGGACATACGGCGGTGATCTTCTACTACGGCATCTTCCCGGACACCGAGGCGAAGCTTGGCGCGCATGGGGTGAAGTTGCACCATCTGTGTACCTGGTGGGACGTGCTGGCCGAGGCCCGGGCCCAAGGGTCGTTCGACGCGGCGACCCTGGCCGAGGTGGAAAGCTTCCTGCAGGCCCCGCGCGCCTGGCAGGACGCGCGCAAGGCCTGATTCTGGGCGACCGGCTTCGCGCCTGCCAACAAGCGGGCCACAATCGCCTGCCAGTATAGCAAGCGGTGGTTGGACGCTTCATCGGCGGGGCAAGATGTGGTAAGCTCTATCTTGTGGATAAGCGGCTTATGCACAGCTTTCCCCCAACCCAATCCACTGTCGGACATGCTAGGCGGTGGACACCAAAAAGCAGACAAGACGGCAGGGGGCAGAGATGACCGAGATCACCGCACTAAGGCCCGTCGGGTCGGGGCCGCTGGTTCCGTCGGCCCAGCCGCAGGCCGAGGAAGTGCTGCCACACAACATCGAGGCCGAGCAGCAGCTTCTGGGCGCGATCCTGACCAACAACGAGATCTTTGACCGCATCTCGTCGCTGGTGAAGGCCGAGCATTTCTTCGACCCTGTCCACCAGCGCATCTTCGAAGTCGCGGCGGCGCGGATCCAGAAGAACGCTCTGGCCTCGCCCGTGACGCTGAAGGCGTTTCTCGAAGATGACGCGGGCCTGAAGGAACTGGGCGGGCCGGCCTATCTGGTGCGCCTGGCGGGGGCGGCAATCTCGGCCTATGCGGCGCGGGATTATGCGCAGATGGTCTATGACCTGGCGGTGCGGCGCGAGCTGATCCAACTTGGCCGGGACATCGCGGCGCAGGCGGCGAAGGTCGAGGTGGCGTCCGAGCCCAAAGACCAGATCATCGAGGCCGAACAGCGGCTTTACAAGCTGGGCGAACAGGGCGTCGCCGAGCGCGGATTTCAAAGCTTTCTCAAGGCGGTAACGGACGCGGTTAACGTCGCCAACGCAGCCTACCAGCGCGACGGTGGGCTTGCGGGCATCTCGACGGGTCTGATCGACATGGACAAGAAGCTGGGGGGCCTGCATCCGTCGGACCTTCTGATTCTGGCCGGACGCCCCTCGATGGGCAAGACCTCGCTGGCCACCAACATCGCCTTCAACATCGCCAAGGCGCACAAGCGCGGACGCCTGCCCGACGGGACCGATGGGTCGGTCGAGGGCGGTGTCGTGGGGTTCTTCAGCCTGGAAATGAGCGCCGAGCAGTTGGCCGCGCGTATCCTGTCGGAAGCCGCCGAAGTCCCGTCAGAGCAGATCCGGCGCGGCGACATGACCGAACAGGAGTTCCGCCGCTTTGTCGAGGCCGCCAAGGCGCGGGAGGCTTGTCCCTTGTACATCGACGACACCCCTGCCCTGCCGATCAGCCAGGTCGCGGCGCGGGCGCGGCGGTTGAAGCGGACGCATGGGCTGGACGTGCTGATCATCGACTACCTGCAGCTTCTGAAGGGGTCGTCCAGGGACAACCGGGTGCAGGAAGTCAGCGAGATCACGCAAGGCCTGAAGGCCATCGCCAAGGAGCTGAACATCCCGGTCATCGCGCTGTCGCAGCTGAGCCGTGCCGTGGAAAGCCGCGACGACAAGCGGCCGCAGCTGTCCGACCTCCGGGAATCGGGGTCCATCGAGCAGGACGCCGACGTGGTGATGTTCGTCTTCCGCGAAGAATACTACCGCGAGCGGGAAAAGCCGGGCGATCACGAACTGGAGAAGATGGCGCAGTGGCAGGCGCTGATGGAATCAGTGCATGGCAAGGCCGAGGTCATCATAGGCAAGCAGCGCCACGGCCCGATCGGTACGGTGGAACTGTCGTTCGAGGGCCGGTTCACCCGGTTCGGAAACCTTGCGAAGCCCTGGCAAGGGTCGGGCGGGCCGGACGTCGGGTTCTAGGCCTTCGTCCGGATCGGGTCGGCCAGCAGCCGCAGGCCGTTGAGGACGACCAGCAGCGTGCCGCCTTCGTGGCCCAGCACGGCAATCGGCAGCGGCAGTTCGAAGAAGAGGCTGCCCGTGACCAGGACCAGCATCGCACCGATGGCGATGGTCAGGTTCTGCCGGATGACGCCGGCCGCGCGGCGGGCAAGGCGGCGCGCGGCGGCGAGCTTGCGCAGGTCCTCGGCCATCAGCGCCACGTCGGCGGCCTGAAGCGCGACCTCGCTGCCCGCGACCCCCATCGCGACGCCCACGTCTGCCCGCGCAAGTGCCGCCGCATCGTTCACCCCGTCGCCGATAAAGGCGACCTTGCCGCGCTTCGTGGCTGCGTCGACCAGCGTGACCTTGTCGCCGGGAAGCAGGCCCGCGTGAATTTCGTCCGGTACAAGGCCCAGGCGTTCGCCGATCCGCGCCGCGACGGGGGCGCGGTCGCCGGTCATCATCAGGATGTCGGTCCGCCCCCCAGCTTTCAGTGCCACCAAGGCCTCGGCCGCAGTGGCACGGGGTTCGTCGGCCACCGTCACTGCGCCAAGGATACGCGTTCCCCGACCGACGACGACCAGCGTCTCTGCCCCGTCGGCCAAGTGCGCAAGCTCCTTGGGCAGGACCGCGCCCATCGCCGCCAGCATCCGCGCATTGCCAGCCCAGACCGGCCCGGCGCCATCCGCGCCGGTGATCCCTTCACTTGGATGCGCGCGGACATCACGGACGGCGACGGGTTGGATGCCACGTTCCGCGACCTCGCGCCGGATGGCGGCGGCGATGGGGTGTTCGGACTGGTCCTCAAGCCCCGCTGCCAGGGCCAGGAACCCACCCTCATCCCCGTCCAGCGCCACGACGTTGGTGACCGAGGCAAGGCCCGTGGTCAGCGTTCCGGTCTTGTCGAAGGCAAAGGTCTTCACCTCTGCCAACCCCTCGAGCGCCGCGCCGCCCTTGAACAGCACGCCGCCGCGCGCGGCCGCCGACAGTGCCGAAAGGATCGCCGCGGGGACCGAGATCACCACGGCGCAGGGCGAGGCCGCGACCAGAAGCGTGGCCGAACGGTAAAGCGCCTCGCCCGGGTCATAGCCCACGGCGCGAAACCCGAACCATGAGAGGATGGAGCCCGCCAGCACCGCGATGGTGTAGCGCTGTCCAAACCAATCCGAAAAGCGCTCGGATGGCGATTTCATCGCCTGCGCCTCGGTCACGAGCCGGATCATCTGCGCCACAGTGCTGGTCGCAAGACCCCGCGTCACCTCGATGATCAGGATGCCGTCCAGGTTCACCGTAGCTTCATGCACCGGATCACCGGGGGACTTGCGAACCGGGGCCGATTCCCCCGTGACCGTGCTTTCGTCCAGATGTCCTGCACCTTCAGCCACCCGACCGTCGACCGGCACCCGTGCACCGGGGCGCAGGACCACCCGGTCGCCGGGTTGCAGGTCCGCCACCGGTACCTCGACCACACCTTCCGGCCCTTCGCGCAGCGCGGTCTCGGGGCGCAGTTGCATCAGCGCCTCGACCGCGCGACGCGCCTTGCCCATCGCCCGATGCTCCAGCGTCTGCGACAGGGAGAAGAGCGCCAGCAGCACCGCCCCTTCCAGCGCAGCCCCCACCGCAGCCGCCGCCAAGGCCGCAACGACCATCAGAAGGTCGATGTCGAGCCGGTGGTCATTCCAAAGCTCGGCCAGCGCCGTGCGCAAAGGTGGCAGGCCGCCGGTCAGGAAGGACACCCCAAGGGCGGCCCAGACCAGACCCTGCGGCAGTGGCTGAAGGAAAGCATCCAGCGTCGCGATCCCAAGGCCGATCCAGCACAGGATCGTCAGGTAGAGGTCGGAATCCTCATCCGTCTGGACATGTTCATGTGACACGGTGGCCTCCTTGCCCGTCAGCGTCGCGCAGACGGCAGGAAAGGGCAAGCACCTGCCCGGTCCAAGGTTTTCCCTTGACCCCGGACCCGCCCCGGTCGAAACAGCCGCATGGCGAGCGGAACCCTGACAATAGACCTTGATGCGATAGCCGCGAACTGGCGCGCGCTGGACCGGATGACCGGCCCGGACGTGCAGACGGCGGCAGTGGTGAAGGCCGATGCCTATGGGCTGGGCGTGACGCGGGTGGCCCGCAGCCTGGCCGCCGCAGGCGCGCGGCGCTTCTTTGTGGCCCTGGCCGAGGAAGGTGCCGCGGTCCGTCAGGCGCTGGGACCGGGGCCGCAGATCGCCATCCTGTCCGGCCATATGACCGGCGACACCGAAATGATCCACGACCTTGATCTGACGCCGATGCTGAACAGCCTGGAACAGATCACCCGTCACCTGGAATCGCTGCCCGGCCATCCGTTCGGGGTGCAACTGGATACCGGGATGAACCGGCTTGGCGTCGAGATGCTGGAATGGCAGGCGGTGGCGCCGATCCTGATCGAAGCTGGGCCGGAACTCTTGATGAGCCACCTTGCCTGCGCTGACGAGCCCGACCATCCGCTGAACGAGGCCCAGCTTCACGCCTTCCACCAGATGACCGATGGCACTGGACTGCCCCGAAGCCTGGCGGCCACTGGGGGTATCCTGCTGGGCCAACGCTATCATTTCGACCTGACCCGCCCCGGTGTGGGTCTTTACGGCGGCCTGCCCTACGAGGCGGCGATCCCGGCCCTGACGCTGTCGCTGCCAGTGATCCAGACCCGAGACGTTGCGGCCGGCGAAGTGGTCGGATACGGATGCACCTGGATCGCCGACCGGCCTTCGGTCATCGCCACGCTGGCTGCAGGCTATGCCGACGGGTTGCCGCGGACCCTGTCAAACCGGGCGCAGCTTTGGGACGGCGATACGCCCTGCCCCCTTGTCGGCCGCGTCTCGATGGACCTGATCACCGTGGACATCACCCACCTGCCCGAGGTGCCGAAGTCGCTGGACATCCTGGGGCCGAACCAGCCCGTGGATGCGCTGGCCGACATGGCAGGCACCATCGGATATGAGCTGCTGACATCGCTCGGCCCCCGCTACACCCGCCGCTATCAGGAGCATCTGGCATGATCGAGGCGACCCTTGGGTCCCTTGGCCGCCCGGTGCTGCAGGCCATTGCCTCTGTCGGACGGGTCGTGCTTTTCGCGCTTTCGGTCGTCGGCCACATCCTGCGTCCGCCCTTCTACCTGCGCGAACTTGGCGCGTCGCTTCTGCAGATCGGCTGGTATTCGCTGCCCGTGGTCGGTCTGACTGCGATCTTCACCGGCGGCGCGCTGGCCCTGCAGATCTATGCCGGGGGCAGCCGGTTCAACGCCGAATCCGTGGTGCCCTCCATCGTCGCCATCGGCATGACGCGCGAGCTGGGTCCGGTCCTTGGCGGGTTGATGGTCGCCGCGCGGGTGGCGTCGTCGATTGCCGCCGAAATCGGCACGATGAAAGTGACCGAGCAGATCGACGCGCTGGTCACGTTGTCGACCAACCCGCTGAAATACCTGGCCGTGCCTCGCGTCGTCGCCGCCACACTGTCGATGCCGGTCCTGGTCGCGGTGGGCGATGCCATCGGGATCATGGGCGGCTGGCTGGTCGGGATCACGCGGCTGGATTTCAACTCGGCAGCCTACCTGAAGAACACGGTCGATTTCCTGGAGGGCTGGGACATCGGTTCGGGCCTGGTCAAAGGCGCGGTCTTCGGCTTCATCGTGGCGCTGATGGGATGCTATCACGGGATGAACTCGGCCCGCGGGGCGCAAGGGGTTGGACGGGCGACGAAATCCGCCGTCGTCTCGGCCTCGGTCCTGATCTTGGCGGCGAACTACCTTTTGACCGAGGTGTTCTTCTCGTCATGATCGAGCTGAGCGGGGTTCATAAGAGGTTTGGCGACAACCGGGTCCTGCAGGGGGTGAACCTGTCCATCGCCTCGGGGACCTCGATGGTGATCATCGGGGGGTCGGGGACGGGAAAGTCGGTCCTCTTGAAATGCATCCTGGGCCTCGTGCGGCCCGACAGCGGCACGATCACGCTGGACGGGCAGGACGTGACCAAAGGCGACCGGGATGCGTTTCTTGCCCGGTTCGGGATGCTGTTCCAGGGCGGGGCGCTGTTTGACTCGCTGCGCGTCTGGGAAAACGTCGCCTTCCGCCTTGTGCGCGGACCGACAGCACTGCCCAAGGAACGGGCGCGCGAGATTGCGGTGGAAAAGCTGCGCCGGGTGGGTCTGAAGCCCGAGGTCGCCGACCTCTTTCCCGCCGAACTGTCGGGCGGAATGCAGAAGCGCGTGGGCCTTGCCCGCGCCATCGCGGCAGAGCCGGAGATCATCTTCTTCGACGAACCCACCACCGGGTTGGACCCGATCATGTCCGGCGTGATCAACGCACTGATCCGCGAGATCGTGGTCGAGATGGGGGCCACGGCGATGACAATCACCCACGACATGTCCTCGGTCCGCGCGATTGCCGACAATGTGGCGATGCTGCATGGGGGCGTGATCCGCTGGACCGGACCAGTGGGCGAAATGGACGCCACGTCTGACCCTTACGTGCAACAGTTCATTCACGGCAAGGCGGATGGGCCGATTGAGAGCGTCAGGTGAGCGGGGGAAGCGGTCGGTGAAGTACCTCAACCTATCCCTCCTGATCCTGTTCCCCATCGCCTGGTTCGCGCCACTTCTTCGCGCCGCCCTGCTGCCGATCTTCGGGATGGACGAAATCAGCGTGATCACCGGCCTGCAGTCCCTGTGGGAGTCGGACACCGCGCTGGCGCTGGCGGTCACCTTCCTCGCGATCTTCGCGCCCTATGCCAAGACCATCGGCCTGGCGCTTCTGCACTGGAACCTCATGTCCCCCAAGACGCTGCCGGTCCTGGAAATCCTCGGCAAACTTGCGATGGCGGACGTCTTCCTGATCGCGCTTTACATCGTGATCGCCAAGGGGGCGGGGCATGTGACGATCGAGACGGCCTGGGGACTGTACCTCTTCACCGCCTGCATCCTTGCCTCGATCCTGATTTCCTGGAAATCGAAGCCCAAGCCCTAAGGCCGGGCGGACATCGCCTTGATACTGCCCAAAACTCCGGCCACTGTCCCGCATCATGAAACAGACCGCTTCATTCACCTGTACTGTCTGCGGTGCCGCCTATCGTAAATGGGCCGGCAAATGTGACGCCTGCGGTGGGTGGAACACAATCGTCGAGGAAGCGCCGCTGTCCACCGGCCCCAAATCCCTGGGGGCCAAGGGGCGCACGATCCCGCTGACCGACCTTGCGACCGAAGAAGCCGCTCCGCCCCGCGCCTCGTCGGGGATTGACGAGCTGGACCGGGTGCTGGGTGGCGGGCTGGTCCCGGCCTCGGCCATCTTGGTCGGCGGCGATCCGGGGATCGGGAAGTCCACGCTTCTGTTGCAAGCGGCCGCAAGTTTCGCCCGCAAGGGTCTGAAATGCCTGTATATCTCGGGTGAAGAAGCGTCGGCCCAGGTTCGGATGCGCGCACAGCGCCTTGGTTTGACCGATGCCGCCGTCCAGCTGGGCGCCGAAACCAACCTGCGCGACATCCTGACCACGCTGGATGCCGAACGCCCGGCTCTTGCCATCATCGATTCGATCCAGACAATGTGGCTGGACAGCGTCGAGGCCGCGCCCGGAAGCGTGTCACAGGTCCGTGCGGCGGCACATGAGCTGGTGACATTCGCCAAGCGGCGCGGGGTGGCGATCATCCTGGTGGGCCACGTGACCAAGGACGGCCAGATCGCCGGGCCAAGGGTCGTCGAGCACATGGTGGACACTGTCCTCTACTTCGAGGGCGAACGGGGCCATCAGTTCCGCATCCTGCGCGCGGTGAAGAACCGCTTCGGCCCGGCTGACGAGATCGGCGTCTTTGAAATGACCGGTGGGGGCCTGGCCGAAGTGCCGAACCCCTCGGCCCTGTTCCTGGCCAACCGCGACCAGCCTGCCCCCGGATCGGCGGTCTTTTCCGGGATCGAGGGCACCCGTCCCGTCCTGACCGAAATCCAGGCGCTGGTCGCCCCGTCCACCCTTGCCAGCCCGCGCCGCACGGTCGTGGGCCTGGACAGCGGCCGCGTCTCGACGATTCTGGCCGTGCTGGAAGCGCGCTGCGGCATCCCCTTTGCTGGGCTGGACGTGTTCCTGAACGTCGCGGGCGGGTTGCGCGTGAACGAACCTGCGGCCGATCTCGCCGTCGCCGGGGCGCTTCTGTCGGCGCGTGAAGATGTGGCGATTCCGCCCGACATGGTGCTTTTTGGGGAAATCAGCTTATCCGGCGCGCTGCGTCCCGTGGGCCAGACGGAAAACAGGTTGAAAGAAGCCTCGAAACTTGGTTTCTCACAGGCGACTGTGCCGTCCCATTCGAAGATCGAAGGGGCCGCAGGGCTGACGGTGCGGCAGATGCCGGACCTGACGGCGTTTGTGGGCGAAATGTTCGGGGCGGGATAAGCCCTTGCAAGGAATGGGAACGGGGAATTAAGCGATGGAAAACCTGACCGCAGTCGACGGTGGTGCGGCGCTCATCATCATCCTTTCGGCCATCCTCGCCTTCTCGCGCGGCCTTGTGCGCGAACTGATGGCGATCCTGGGCTGGATCGGGGCCGCCATTGCCGCCTACTACTTTGCCCCCGGCGTCCAACCCCTGGTCAAGGAGCTGCCGGTGGTGGGCGAATTCCTGTCCGACAGCTGCGAACTTTCAGTGGTCGCGGCCTTCGCCGGCGTCTTCGTGATAGGCCTGATCGTGGCGGCCCTGTTCACCCCGCTCTTTGCTGGCGCGGTCCAACGGTCTGCGCTTGGCGGCATCGATCAGGCGCTGGGGTTCCTCTTCGGGGCGGCGCGCGGTGTCCTTCTGATCGCCATCGCCTTCATCGTCTATGACCGGGTCCTGTCAGACCAGGAAATCTCGATGGTCGACAATTCGCGCACCGCGTTGGTCTTTGCCAACTTCCAGGCGCAGATCGACCAGAACATCCCCTCGGATGCGCCGGGCTGGATCGTCGACCGTTACAACGAGTTGACCAACGTCTGCGCCCCCGGCGGCGCGCCGACGATCGAGACAGCGCCTGCGACCGAAGCGCCCGCGACTGAGGCCCCCGCCACCAATCCGTGATCCCTGCGGGCGTTTCGGGGCGTGACAGCCCCGAGCCGCTGCCGTAAAGAGCGGGCTTAAGCTCAGGACAGGATTCGGAACGCATGGCTCCCTTCCGCTCGCACCCCTTCGACCCCCTGAATGACGGGGATAAGCTGAAGGAGGAGTGCGGGATTTTCGGCGTGGTGGGCGTGGCTGATGCCTCGAATTTCGTGGCACTTGGTCTGCACGCGCTGCAGCACCGCGGGCAAGAGGCGGGCGGGATCGTCAGCTACCACCCCGACCAGGGCTTCAACTCGGCCCGCCGCTTCGGCTATGTGCGCGACAACTTCACCAAGCCCGAGGTGATGGACACCCTGCCCGGCGCCCTGTCCATCGGCCATGTCCGCTATTCGACCGCAGGCTCGAAGGGTGCGACCGCGATCCGCGACGTGCAGCCCTTCTTCGGCGAATTCTCGATGGGTGGCTGCGCTATCGCGCACAACGGCAACCTCACCAACGCAGCGGCGCTGCGGCGCGAGCTGATCGAGCGCGGGTCGATCTTCCAGTCCTCGTCGGATTCGGAATGCATCATCCACTTGATGGCCCGGTCGATCCAGAAGACCCTCGCCGAACGCATCAAGGACGCGCTGCGCCGCGTCGAGGGTGCGTTCAGCGTGGTGGCCATGACCCGCACCAAGCTGATCGGCGTCCGCGATCCCCTGGGCGTGCGCCCGCTGGTCCTGGGCCGGATCGGTGATCACGGCTGGGCGCTGTCGTCCGAGACCTGTGCCCTGGACATCATCGGTGCAGATTTCGTACGCGAGATCGAGCCGGGCGAGATGGTGGTGATCGAAGGCAACAAGGTGGAAAGCACCCGCCCCTTCGCCCCGGCCAAATCGCGCTTCTGCATCTTCGAGAACGTCTATTTCAGCCGGCCCGACAGCATCATCGGCGGCCGCTCGGTCTATGAAACCCGCCGCCAGATCGGCGTGGAACTGGCGCGAGAGGCCCCGGTCGATGCCGACCTCGTTTGCCCCGTTCCCGACAGCGGGACACCTGCGGCCATCGGCTTCAGCCAGGAAAGCGGCATTCCTTACGCGATGGGGATCATCCGCAACCAGTACATGGGCCGCACCTTCATCGAGCCCACGGACAGCATCCGCAACATGGGCGTGCGGCTGAAGCTGAACGTCAACCGCGCGCTGATCAAGGGCAAGCGGGTGATCCTGGTTGACGACAGCGTGGTGCGCGGCACCACCAGCCGCAAGATCAAGGACATGATTTTGGAAGCTGGTGCCGCCGAGGTCCACTTCCGCATCGCCTCGCCCCCCACCGCCTGGCCCTGCTTTTACGGCGTCGACACGCCGGAGCGGTCGAAACTCCTCGCCGCGACGATGTCCGAGGACGAGATGCGCGACTGGATCGGCGTCGACAGCCTGAAGTTCGTCAGCCTCGACGGCCTCTACCGCGCCGCCGGTGAGGCCATGGGCCGCGACATGGCCAACCCGCAATTCTGCGACGCCTGCTTCTCCGGAGACTACCCGGTCGCGCCATCCGATAAGATCGAGGAAGGCTTCCAGATGAAGGCGGCGGAGTGACGGGTGACCCCAGGCTCCACCGGTTACTTACGGAAGGGTTCCGGTGCGAATCCTGCAAAGACCAGCACATCGGCATCTTCGACGTAGCTTTCGCTAGCCCGATGTATTGGACCGGAAGCACAGAAAAGCGGACCGACGAAGAGGTGCACGCCGCGTTGGCGACCGGCAGGGACATCCTGACGAACAACTTTTGCCTCGATGGCCAACATCGGTTCGTCCGATGCATCGTTCCGTTCAATATCCACGACAGCGAGGAAACCTTCGCCTTTGGTGTCTGGGGATCATTGTCAACGCAAAGCTTCCAACAGTACCTTGATGACTTTTTCTCTCCGGCAGAAACGCTGATGAAACCAGTCTTCAGCTGGCTATCCAACCGACTTCCCGGAAGCGAAGACAGATCATACAAATGCCGATTGCATTCGCAACCTAGGCCAGACCGACCCGTTCTCGAAATCGGCGAGGACGACCATCCCTTCTACTCCGCACAGACGCAGGGAATGTCGGTACAGAGATTGCTCGATGTTTACGCTTTGGCCGGCCACAGTCTTCAAGACTCGTCCGATGAGTACTGAGGTCGACGCCTACCTCGCCGCCCTGCCCCTCGACCAGCGCGAGGCCCTGACCAAACTCCGCGCCCGCCTGAAGGCCCTCCTCCCCGACCACCTGGAAGTCATGTCATACGCCATGCCCGGCCTTCGCCAGCCTGGGCCGAAGGGCAAAATGGTCATAGGCTACGCGGCCTTCGCCAAACACCTCGGCCTCTACCCCCATTCCGGCACGGTAATCCCCCTGATCGATTGTACGCCCTTCAAGACGTCGAAATCCGGTGTCCTGTTCACCCCCGACCAGCCACTGCCAGACGCGCTCCTGGAAATGATCATTCGCGCCCGCCAGGCAGAACTTGCTGCGGGCTATGGTCGCAAGGGTTAGACCGCGCTCCCCCTTGCCCTTTCATACTGGGACAAATATCCC
>JAIXSA010000058.1 GCA_027484915.1 Paracoccaceae bacterium
GTCGGAGGCTCTGTTTGCGACGCTGCGCAAGGCCACCGCGCTGGGGCTGTCGATCATCTTCATCAGCCACAAGCTGCACGAGGTCATGGCGATCGCGGACCGCTGCGTCGTGCTGCGGCACGGGCGTGTGGTTGGCGAGGTCGACACCCATGCCACCGACAAGGGGGCGATTGCGGCGCTGATGGTGGGGGGAGAGCTGTCCCTGCCCCGTGCCGAGGCACGGGCTGCCGGTGCGGTGCAAATGAAGCTTGACGCGGTCTCGACCCCCGACCGCGGGGCGGCGCCGGGGCTGAAGGCAGTGACGCTGGAACTGCGGGCGGGACAGATCACCGGGCTGGCGGGGGTGTCCGGCAACGGGCAGGCGGCATTGGCCGAAATCGTGGGCGGGCTGGCCATGCCTGCCTCGGGTCGGATCGTGCTGAAAGACGCGCCGGTCACGCGTTGGTCGCCCGGCGAGGCGCTGGCGCGGGGCGTGGCGCGCATCCCGGAGGACCGGCACCATCAAGGCAGCATCGCCGATTTCGACCTGACCGAGAACGCCGTGCTGGAAGGCTACAGGACGCGCTTTTCGAGGCGCGGCTGGATGGACTGGCGGGCGGCTCGGGCCTTTGCGGAAGGGATCATCAAGGGCTACGACGTGCGCTGTCCGGGGCCGTCGACGCGCATCCGGCTTCTGTCGGGTGGCAACATGCAGAAGCTGATACTGGGCCGCGCGATGGCGGGAGGACCCGAGATCATCCTGGCGAACCAGCCGGTGCGGGGGCTGGATGTGGGCGCGATTGCCTATGTGCAAAGCCAGCTGATCGCCGCGCGCGACCGGGGGGCGGCGGTCTTGCTTATCTCGGAAGATCTGGATGAAATCATGGGGTTGTCTGACGTCATTCATGTAATGTCTCAAGGTCGCCTATCGCCCGGGTTCGCGCGGGGGACGATGACGGCGGCCGAATTGGGCCTGTGGATGGCCGGGCAGAAGTTCGAGGGTGCGGATGCGGCTTGAACCGATTGCCAATCCTACCTCCGCCCGGCGGATCGGCTTGCCCGCGCTGGCGCTGGTGGCGACGCTGGCCGTCGCAATGCTGCTGGCTCTGGTCGCCGGGGCGAACCCCCTTGCGGTGCTGAGCCAGATCGCCACGGGCGCGCTTGGATCGAAGCTTGCGATTCTTGAGACGCTGAACCGCGCGACACCCCTGATCTTCACCGGCCTTGCCGTGGCCGTGGCGTTCCGGGCGAAGCTTTGGAACATCGGCGCCGAGGCGCAGCTTTATGCGGGGGCCATCATGGCTGTCGTCCTGGGGACCGGAGCGCTGGCGAGCCCCTGGGTCCTGCCGGTTTCGGCGCTGGCCGCGATGCTGGCTGGGGCGGCGCTGCTGTTGGGCCCGGTACTGCTGAAGACGCGGCTGGGGGTGGACGAGGTCGTCACCACGCTCCTCCTGAACTTCATCATGCTGCTTCTGGTCAGCTACCTGCTGGAGGGTCCGATGAAGGACCCGATGGGAATGGGCTGGCCGAAGTCGACCCCGCTGATCCCCGAGGCCCGGCTGCCGAGGATTGTCGAGGGGTTGCGGCTGCACTGGGGCTTTGCGCTCGCCATCCTGTCGGCTGTCGTCGTCTGGGTGATCCAGACCCGCACCACTCTGGGCTTCGAGATTCGCGCCGTGGGCCAAAACCCTGAGGCCGCGCGGTTTGCGGGGATGCCGGTCAATGGGGTGCTGGTGAAGACGGCTCTGCTGTCGGGAGGCCTTGCCGCACTGGCCGGGTGGTCCGAAGTGGCGGGACTGAAAGGGCATCTGTCGTCCGATCTGTCCCCCGGCTTCGGCTACACGGGCATCATCGTCGCGATGTTGGCGCTGCTGCATCCCTTGGGCGTCGTGGTGACGGCGATCTTCGTGGCCGGTATTTTCGTCGGCTCCGACGCCATGAGCCGGGCGGCGGGGGTGCCGACCTATATCGCTGACATGCTGATGGCGACGGCGCTGCTCTTCATGGTGCTGGCGATCCTGCTGACCAAGGTCCGGGTGGTGCGGGGATGAGCGAGATCGTCGACATCCTGATCTCGGCCAGTTTCTGGGCGGCGGTGATCCGCATCGCCTCGCCCCTGATCCTGGCGACGATGGGGGAACTGATCTGCGAACGCGCGGGCGTGCTGAACCTGGGTATCGAGGGGATCATGGTCATCGGTGCCTTCACCGGCTGGATGGCCGTCTATCAGGGGATGCCCTTGTGGGGCGGGGTCGCGGTGGCGATGGGCGCGGGGATGCTGTTCGGACTTCTGCATTCGACCCTGACGGTGCCCTTCGGCCTGTCGCAGCATGTCGTTGGGCTGGGGGTTACTTTGTTCGCCACGGCCTCGGCATCGTTCACCTACCGGCTGATGCTGCCGGAGGTCACCAGCCCGCCCAAGATCGAGCCGTTCCAGCCTTTGGACATTCCGGTCCTGTCCGATCTGCCCTGGCTGGGCGAGGCGATCTTCCAGCAGACCGCACTGACCTGGGCGGCCTTCGCGGTGGCCTTGGTGGTGGCCTGGACGCTGTACCGAACGCCCCTGGGCCTTGCGGTCCGCGCGGTGGGCGAAAACCCGGCGGCGGTGGAGGCGCAGGGGCTTTCGGTCACCGGCCTGCGCATGGGCGCGGTGATTGTGGGATCGGGGCTAATGGCGGTGGGGGGTGCGTTCCTCACGCTGTCGGCCTTCTCGAGCTTCTTCTTCGAGATGGTCAACGGGCGCGGCTGGGTCTGCATCGCGCTGGTCGTGTTCGGGGCGTGGAAACCTGGCAAGGCGGTACTGGGGGCGATCCTTTTCGCGGCCTTCGACGCGCTGCAAATCCGGTTGCAGCAGACGGAACTGGGGGCTGTCCTGCCCTATCAGCTGTTCCTGGCCCTGCCCTTCATCCTGTCGATCCTGGCGCTGATCCTGATGTCGCGCCGGGCCGAGGTGCCTGCTGCCCTGATGGTGCCCTACAACAAGGGGGAACGCTGATGTTCGATCTTCTGGTGAAAGGGGGCACCCTGCCCGACGGATCGGTGGCAGATATCGGGATCATCGGCGACCGGATTGGCGCGGTGGGGAAGCTGGACGGCGAGGCCGCAAAGGTGATCGACGCGAAGGGCGACCTCGTCTCGCCCCCGTTCGTCGACCCGCACTTCCACATGGACGCGACGCTGAGCTATGGCCTGCCCCGGGTGAATGCCTCTGGCACGCTGCTGGAAGGCATCAGTCTCTGGGGAGAGCTGCGCGACCTTGCCACCGTGGACGAGATGATCGACCGGGCGGTGACCTATTGCGACTGGGCCGTGTCGATGGGCCTTCTGGCCATCCGCACCCACGTCGACACGACACCGGACCACCTGCGCACGGTCGAAGCGATGCTGGAGGTGAAAGCCCGCGTGGCGCCCTACCTTGACCTGCAGCTGGTGGCGTTCCCGCAGGACGGGCTTTACCGCGCCAGGACGGGGCGGCAGAACGTGCTGCGGGCCTTGGACATGGGCGTCGACGTGGTGGGCGGCATCCCGCATTTCGAACGCACGATGGAAGAAGGCGCCGAAAGCCTGCGCGACCTGGCCCGCATGGCGGCGGAACGTGGGCTGATGTGGGACGTCCATTGCGACGAGACCGACGATCCTTTGTCGCGCCATGTGGAAACAATGGCGCGCGAGGTGACGCGGCACGGGCTGGGCGGCCGGGCGGCGGGTAGCCACCTGACGAGCATGCATTCGATGGACAACTACTATGTCTCGAAGCTTCTGCCGCTGATCGCCGAAAGCGGCATGACCGCGATCCCCAACCCCTTGATCAACATCACGCTTCAGGGCCGCCATGACACCTACCCCAAGCGGCGCGGCCTGACCCGGGTCAAGGAGATGCAGGCCCTGGGCATCCCGGTGGGCTGGGGACAGGATTGCGTGCTTGACCCCTGGTATTCGCTGGGCACGGCGGACATGCTGGACGTGGCCTTCATGGGGCTGCACGTCGCCCAGATGACGCATCCCGCTGAAATGGCGCGCTGTTTCACGATGGTGACCGAGACGAATGCGCAGATCATGGGGCTTCGGGACTATGGCCTGCGGCCGGGCTGCGTCGCAAGCCTTGTCGTGCTTGACGCGGGCTCGCCGACCGAGGCGCTGCGGCTGCGGCCAGATCGCCTTTTGGTTGTGTCGAAAGGCAAGGTCGTGGCCGAGCGTCGCCGCAATGATGCCCGACTTGCCCTGGACGGTCGCCCCGCCAGCGTCCGGCGCAGAGTGCCGCCCAGACCCTGACCATCTGAACGCCTGACGGCATTTTTGGCAGCACCGACGCCTGCGAAAGATTCCCGATCGCCGAAGGAATTGGCGGACCGCCCCGTCGCGGGCAGCGCTGCAATTCGTGCAAGGGTTGTGCCGGGCCGACCTTCAAATCTCCTCTTGATCGCCCCATTTTCGCCCCGTTCCACAACCATCACGGAAGCCAAGGATTGGTGCGCTTGCGTGGACGATATGCCTGCCCTGCAGGACGGTCCGCCAAGCGTGCCGCAAAGTGTTGGGCATGAGCTGATCGGACGCCGCCCAAGTGCGGAAAGGGTGAACGACATGGCGCAACAGAAGGTGGCCGAACCCGTGGAAGAGGCGGAAGACCTCATCGACGAACTGCAGCCCGGCGCAAAGCTCCTCAAGGGGCAATACACCATCACCCGCTACCTCAACAGCGGCGGGTTCGGGATCACCTACCTGGCCAAGGACAGCCTCGACCGCGACGTGGTCATCAAGGAATGTTTCCCCTCCTCGGTCTGCCGTCGGTCTAAGGTCATGGTCGCCGCGCGGTCGCGGGCGCACACGGCGGAACTGCGGTCCATCGTGCAGCTTTTCGTGCGTGAAGCGCGGAACCTGGCCAAGATCGTCCATCCGAACATCGTCGCGGTCCACCAGGTGTTCGAGGACAACGGCACCGCCTACATGGCGATCGACTACATCGATGGCCTGGACCTGCAGCAGGTCATCGACGGCGAGGGCATGACCCTTGCGCCCGAACACATTGTGCGGATCACCGACAAGCTGCTAGAGGCGGTCGGGTTCATCCACGATCACGATATGCTGCACCGCGACATCTCTCCCGACAACGTGCTGATCAACAAGGCGGGCGAGCCGATCCTGATCGACTTCGGCGCGGCGCGGGAACATGCGTCGAAGACTACCCGCGCAATGTCGGCGCTGCGTGTGGTGAAAGACGGCTATTCGCCGCAGGAATTCTACATCGCCGGGTCGGAACAGGGGCCGTGGAGCGATCTCTACGCACTTGGCGCCACGCTGTATCATCTGATTTCGGGCGAGGCGCCGATCAATGGCCAAGCCCGCCTTGCAGCACTGGCCGAGGAACGGCCCGATCCCTACGTGCCGCTGGCGGGGCGTTTCAACGGTTATCCGCCGGGCTACCTGGAAGCGATCGACTGCGCGATGAGCGCCCTGCCAAAGCAGCGGGTGCAGACGGCGGCAAACTGGCTGGCGCTGTACCACAATCCCCTTGCGACCGGCGCTTCGGTGGACGATGCGGTGCACCGGCTGGTGTCCGAATTCAAAAGCACGCCGGTCGCCGACCCTGCCCCGGCGGTCAAGGTCGTCTCGCGGCCACCCGAGGCCGCGTCGGCGCCCATCCCGCCGCCCGCCGCGCGGGGCCGCAGTCCGATCCAGCTGGTGGCTGGCATCGCGGTGGCCCTTGGCGTGGTTGCGGGCGGCTACCTGATGCTGGGCAAGCCGGAAACCCCCGCAGGCGATAGCGCAACGTCCGAGCCTGCCACGGCAGGATCGGCGACGGCAACCGCCGCGCCGGACTCTGCCGCTGCCGAGTCTGTCGCCAAGGCAGAGCCGGCTCCGACTGCGACGCCAGCAAGCGAAACCTCTGCCAGCGCGCTGGCCGCAACCGAAGCTGCCGCCTCCGACCCGGTCGAGACAGCCGCAGCCGAGCCTGCCGCCCCGGCGGCCACTGTGGCGCCCGAGACGGCGACGACCGCTGTCGCATCGGCGACCCCGGCAGACCCCGTCGCACCTGCAGCGGGGGAAAGCGCTGAACCCGAAGCAGCAGCCAAACCGGACCCCGCTCCGCAAGTTGCAGCGGCAGATCCTGCCGCCGAACCCGCTGCGGAAGCGACACCTGCTGCCGTGCCGAAGCCCGCCGAAAGCCAGGTCGCCTTCGCTGCCTGGGACGTGGCGATGCCCTTCTCCTACGACGATCGCATGATCGACGGTCGCCGCGTTGCCGTCGTGACGCGCTTCCAGCCCGGCGTGGACATTCAGGCCGCAGGCGACTGGCTGGCCCCCGGCGTGGCGATCCGCTCGGTAAACGGCATGTCGATCGAAGACGCGGGTTCCCTGACCGTCGCGGTGATGAACGCGATGGCAGTCGACCCCGACGGCCGCGCGCGTGTCGTCGTCGAGTTCAGCGATGCCTCCCGCCAGACAAAGACTGGCCTCCTGACCGTGGGCGCCGTCCGGCTTGTGACGTTGCAGAACGGGCTGGCCGTGCGCAGCGGGGTTGTCGATGGCGCCTGGAAGACCGAGGTCACCGCCGTGGCCCGACCTGAAATGATGACGCTGGAGCCAGGTGACACGCTTTTCCGTGACAAGACCACGACTACGGCGCTGGACGGGTCGGCCTCGCTGGAGGACATCCTGGCCGATCTGGTTGCCAAGGGCGTCGCCGAAACCGAGTTCTCGATCATCCGCGACGGCAAGGTCGGCGCCGCGACGATGCAGCTCGTGCCAGAGGCGGGTCAGTGATGGGACCACAGGCCCCCAGTGAACGGTCCGGGCAAGAGCTTCCTTCGACTGCGGACACCAAGGCGCCGCATCCGGCCGGCACCCAACCGCTGGACCGGCTGATCGCGGTCCTGACACAGGCGGTGGAACGGTCGGCCCCGCCGGCGTGACCCGCATCCAAAGGCCCCCGGACACAGGCTTTTCGCCCGAGGGCTGACCAGAATTCGACCCCGGTCCTGGGGAAAGCGGCAGCACCGCCGCCCCCCGCCAACCGGCCAAAGGAGCAGAGAGATGGCATTTGCGCGGACCTTCACATTCGGCTGCACCGCGGTATTGCTGACCAGCGCGGCAGCCCTGGCGCAGGAGGCCTGCTCGACCTACACGGTCGCCGTCGGGGACAACCTGCGCTTCATCGCCCGGGCCGCCTACGGCGATGCGGACCTCTACCGGGTGATCTACGAAGCCAATATCGCCGTCATCGGCGAGAAGGCGGACCTCATCGAGATCGGCAGCACGCTGGTCATTCCCTGCGATCCGAACGATCCGACCGCCCCCCTTGCCACCGCCGAGCCTGCCGTCAGCGAACCGGCCCCGGAACCCGCCACCGAGACCGCAGCCGCCGAGCCCGCGCCCGAAGCCGAGATCACACCCGTCTCCGCCACGCCTGACGCTGCGCCAGCGGTCAAGCCGATCTCTTTCGTGACTGGCAACGGCTATGCGCCCTTTGCGGATGAAACGCTGCCGGGCGGCGGAATGATGACCCAGCTGGCAGAAATGGCCATATTCCGCGCGGATCCCGGCATCCCCTACACGTTGACCTTCATCAACGACTGGCAGGCGCATGTCGACGCGCTCTTGCCCTCGGGCGCATATGACCTGAGCTTCCCCTGGATCCGCCCGAACTGCGAGGCCCCCGAAACGCTGTCGCCAGGCGACCAGACCCGCTGCGCCGACTTTGTTTTCTCTGGGCCGTTCTACGAAATCGTCGACGGCTTCTTTGTCTTGCGCGACAGTGGCCTCGGCTCGGTCACCAACTATGCCGACTACCAGGGCAAGCGCATTTGCCGCCCCGAGGGCTATACCACCGGCGTGCTGGACGCGGCGGGGCTGACTGCCTCGACCGTAACGTTGCTACGTCCTGTCCTGGCCACCGACTGTTTCAAGGCGCTGGCTGCTGGGGAGGTCGACCTTGTGGCCATCGACGCCGAAGTGGGCGATGCGGCCGTGGCGCAGCTTGGTCTGACCGCCAGCGTCGAGCAGAACCCGCATCTTTCAACGCTGCTCAGCCTGCACGTCATCGCCCACAAGTCGAACACCCGCGCCGTGGACATGATCGGCCAACTCGATGCCGGCCTGATCGAGATGTACCAGTCCGGCGAATGGTACGAAATCGTCTCGTCGGCCTTGGCCCAGGACACTGGCGGGCAGGACTAGCGTTTCCATGCGGGAAACACTCGCCCAACACTCCGGCATGATCACGACGCGCTTCGGACAGCTCATCCTGCGCGGACTTCGCGGTGGGATGGCCACTCCTGCCCACGCGGAACCGAGCGTTCCGACGGCATCTGCCCGGAGCCGTATTGACCACGGGTTCGCCACATTCGTGCCATCACTACAACCATATGGTGCGGCATCGCTGATATTGTTTCGAGAACCGCTGATTTCTTGCAGCGCACACGGCTTTAGGAAGGATATGCGTCCATGAGAACCGCAAAGAACGTACAGAAGGTGACCGTCCTGGCGGCGACCATGATCGCGCTGCCTTTCCTCGCGGCGGCCCAGGAAGCTTGCACCACCTACACTGTCAAGGATGGCGACACACTCGGCTCGATTGCCCAGGCCGCCTATGGCACTTTCGATTACCAGATGATCTTCAACGCCAACCGCGACGCGCTGGCGGCGAACCCGGCCAGCCTGCCGGCGGGTCTGCAGCTGGTCCTCCCCTGCGAGGATGGCCGCCTGACCCCCGACCAGGAGCTGAGCTCGATCATCGAGACCGAGACGCAGGAGCAGGAAGCCAACCGCCCCAAGTCGAACGTCTACGAGCCGCCACTGAAGTTCGTCACCTCGAACAACTGGCAGCCCTTCACCGATGAATCGCTGACCGGAGGCGGCATCTTCGTCCGCATGGCCACCACCGCGATGCAGCGCGGCGGCAACGACCGCGGCTACGAGGTTTCCTACGTCGACGACTGGATGTCGCACATCGACGTGCTGCTGCCCTCGGGCGCCTTCGACGTGTCGATCGCCTGGGAAGCCCCCGACTGCTCCAAGCTGGACATGCTGGGCGAATTTTCGGCCCGCATGTGCACCGAGTTCGACTTCTCGCTGCCGATCTACGAGGCGGCCTATACCTTCAACACGCTGCCCGACAGCAAGTACGCCAATGCTCGGTCGTTCGACGAATACTCGGGCGCGCGGATCTGCCGGCCCGAAGCCTGGCCGCTAGGCGACCTTGAAGTGCAGGGTCTGGTGCCGCCGGTCGTGGAATATGTCCAGCCGAAGAACCCACTTGATTGCGCCGAACTGCTGATGAAGGGCGAGGTCGACATCTACTCGATCGAGACCGAGACCTCTGCCGCCAACTTCACCGAACTTGGGGTGACCGACAAGGTGTCGACCAACCCGGCGCTGGCGACGTTCATCTCGTATCACTTCCTGACGTCGAAGAGCAATCCGCGCGGCCGTGTCTACATCGCCATGCTGAACCGCGGCATCACCGAGATGCGGGAGTCGGGCGAATGGTATGACATCGTGGCCACCGGCCTGGACGAGTACAACAAGCTGAAGCAGCAATAGTCTGGCGGACATTCGGTCACCAGTAAGCCCCGCGCCACCCCGGCGCGGGGCTTTCGTTTGTGACGCCGCATTCAGCACTTGGAACATTCATTCCGTATGCTATGGTGATTGGCGAGCAGCTGGGAACCCATCATGCCAAGAGGCGAAGCCACGCCCCAGTCCCGCGTCCCGCCGCAGACGGTGGATGAATTCCGCGACCGGCTGCATGCCCTGGCCGGCCAACTGCCGCGCCGCCTGCAGCAATGCGCCGACCATATGGCGACCCATCTCGACCGGATTGCCTTGTCCACCGTGGCGCAGGTGGCGCACGGCGCAGGCGTGCCACCCTCGGCGGTGATGCGCTTTTGCCAGATCATGGGCTTCACCGGCTATGCCGAGATGCAGCGACTGTTCCGCGACGCGCTGTCGCGATCGGCACCGGACTACGCGACGCGGCTGGCGAACCTGAAGGCCGGGGGGGCGGGCCAGCCCGCGACGCTGGTCGCCGAATTCGTCGAAGCCGGCCGCCAATCGATGGAAGCTTTGGCGCGGGATCTGAACGAAACTTCGCTGAATCAGGCGGTTGCGATACTTGCGTCCGCGCGGACGATCCATCTTGCGGGCTTCCGGCGATCTTTCCCGGTGGCCTCTTACCTGGCCTATGTCTTCGACAAGCTTGACGTTCCGGCGATGTTGCATGACGGGGTGGCGGGACTGGGGCACCGCTCGACCCTGCAGCCGGGGGATGCCCTTCTGGCGATCACCTTTGCGCCCTATTCCGAGGAAACCCTTGCCCTTGTCACCCACGCGCGGGAGCTGGGGCTGCCCGTCGTGGCCTTGACCGACCCGCCAGCAAGCCAGTTGTCCGGACTGGCCGACACGGTCCTGACCGTGACCGAAATCGACTTCGGGGCGTTCCGCTCATTGTCCGCCGTGATCGCCTTGGCGCTGGCGCTGGCGGTTGCAGTGGCCGCCCGTCGCGAAACTTAGCTCTTCCCCGACTCGACAAAATGGAATATTCGTTCCACCGTTCGGGTCCCGAGTCGCCCGCTTGACGGAGTCCTTCGATGTCCCCCAAACCCCTTGACGTGATCACCATCGGCCGCTCGTCGGTCGATCTCTACGGCGCGCAGGTCGGCGGTCGGCTGGAGGATATGGGGTCGTTCCAGAAGTACATCGGCGGCTCGCCCACCAACATGGCGGCCGGCACTGCGCGGTTGGGTCTGAAGTCGGCGCTGATCACGCGCGTCGGCAACGAACACATGGGCCGCTTCATCCGGGAAGAGCTGGCAAAGGAAGGCGTCGACGTGCGCGGCGTCAAGACCGACCCGGAGCGGCTGACGGCACTCGTCCTCCTCGGCATCCGCGACGACAAGCAGTTCCCGCTGATCTTCTACCGGGAAAACTGCGCCGACATGGCGCTGTGCGAGGACGACATCGACGAGGGCTTCATCGCCGAAGCGCGGTCCGTCGTCGCCACCGGCACCCACCTGTCCAACCCGCGTACCGAGGCGGCGGTGCTGAAGGCGCTGACGCTGGCACGGAAGCACGGGCTTCAGACGGCGCTCGACATCGACTACCGCCCGAACCTTTGGGGGCTGGCGGGGCATGGCGACGGCGAAAGCCGGTTCATCGAATCCGCCAAGGTCACTGCCAAGCTGCAATCGACGCTGCATTATTTCGACCTGATCGTCGGCACCGAGGAAGAGTTCCACATCGCCGGCGGCACCACCGACACCATCGCCGCCCTGCGCGCCGTGCGGGCGGTGTCAAAGGCGACGCTGGTCTGCAAGCGCGGCCCGATGGGTGCGGTGGCCTTCACCAGCGCGGTCCCCGACAGCCTTGACGACGGCGAAAGCGGCCCCGGTTTCCCGATCGAGGTGTTCAACGTTCTCGGCGCGGGGGACGGGTTCATGTCCGGCCTCCTGAAAGGCTGGCTGGACGGCGAACCTTGGCCCGTCGCCCTGAAATACGCCAACGCCTGCGGCGCCTTCGCCGTCAGCCGCCACGGCTGCACCCCGGCCTATCCGTCCTGGGAGGAGCTGCAGTTCTTCCTGAAGCGCGGCGTCGTCGAAAAGGCGCTGCGCAAGGATGCGGCGCTGGAACAGGTCCACTGGGCGACCAACCGCCACAAGGACTGGTCCACAATGCGCGTCTTCGCCTTCGACCACCGGATGCAGCTGGAGCAGATGGAGGGCGCGACGCCCGCCAAGATCGGCGCTTTCAAGGAGTTGTGCCTGAAGGCCGCGCTGCAGGTGGCCAACGGCCAGCCCGGTTACGGCGTCCTGTGTGACAGCCGCCTTGGCCGCGACGCGCTGTTTCAGGCGGCGGGCACGGGCCTCTGGATCGGGCGGCCGGTGGAATGGCCGGGCTCGCGGCCCCTGACGCTGGAGCCCGAGCTTGGTCCCGACTTCGGTGGCCTTCAGGAATGGCCGCTGGAGCATGTCGTCAAGGTGTTGTGCTTCACTCACCCCGACGACGATGCGGCGACAAAAGCCGCCCAGGAGGACACCGTCCGTCGCCTCTTCCACGCCTGCCGCCGCAACCGGCTTGAGATGCTGCTGGAGATCATCCCTTCGAAGGTCGGCCCGGTGGATGACGAGACCAACGCCCAGATCATCCAGCGGTTCTATGACCTTGGCATTTACCCCGACTGGTGGAAGCTGGAGCCGTTCACGACCGCAAAGGCCTGGGAGAACGCCTGCGCCGCGATTGCGAAAAACGACCCCCATGTGCGCGGCGTGGTTGTCTTGGGGCTTGACGCGGCCGAAGCGGACCTCGCCGCATCCTTCCGGCTTGCCGCCCGCCAACCGCTCGTGAAAGGTTTTGCCGTGGGCCGCACGATCTTTGCCGACGCGGCCCGCGCCTGGCTCAAGGGCGAGATCACCGATGCGGCCGCCGTGTCGGTCATGGTAGAGAAATATGCGCGGCTTTGCGCCCTGTGGGACGCCGCGCGCGAGGGAGCATCAAAATGACCACGATCCGTCTGACCGCCGCGCAGGCGCTTGTCCGCTGGCTTTCGGTGCAGCGCGCCGAGGACGGCTCACGCTTCATCGAAGGCGTCTGGGCGATCTTCGGCCACGGCAATGTCGCGGGCCTGGGTGAGGCGCTGCATGCCCATCGTGACGTCCTGCCCACCTGGCGTGGCCAGAACGAACAGACGATGGCCCATGCCGCAATCGCCTTTGCAAAGGCGAACCACCGTCGCAAGGCGATGGCGGTCACGTCTTCAATCGGGCCAGGGGCGACCAACATGGTCACCGCCGCCGCGCTGGCGCATGTCAACCGCCTGCCGATCCTCTTCATCCCCGGCGACGTCTTCGCCAACCGCGCGCCCGACCCGGTGCTGCAGCAGATCGAGGATTTCGACGACGCGACCGTCAGCGCGAACGACTGCTTCCGCCCTGTTGTGCGATATTTTGACCGGATCAGCCGCCCCGAACACATCCTGACTGCCCTGCCCCGCGCCCTGCGGGTCATGACCGACCCGGCCAACTGCGGCCCGGTCTGCCTTGCCTTCTGCCAGGACACGCAAGCCGAGGCCTACGACTACCCGGTCGACTTTTTCGAGCCGCGCACCTGGTTCATCCGCCGCCCCGAACCCGACCAGCGCGAGCTGGAAGCCGCTGTCGCCGCGATCAAGGCCGCGAAGCACCCGCTGATCGTCGCGGGGGGCGGTGTCCTTTATTCCGGCGCGGAACGGACGCTTCTCGACTTCGCCAAGGCGCACAACATTCCGCTGGTGGAGACCCAGGCCGGTAAAGGTGCAGTCGACTGGGAGGAGATGCTCCACTTCGGCTCACCCGGCGTCACCGGAACCGGCTGCGGGAATGAACTGGCCGCGAAGGCCGACCTCGTGATCGGCGTCGGCACAAGGTTCCAGGACTTCACCACGGGGTCTTGGACCGTGTTCTCGGCCCCCGGGCGGAAGCTCCTCTCGATCAATATCCACGGATACGACGCCCACAAACGCGCTGCGCAACCGCTTGTTTCGGATGCAAAAGTCGCATTGGAGAAGATCAGCGCGGCTTTGGGCAAGCACCGCTTCGCGGACCCCGATTTCACTGCCCGGACCAAATGGTTCCAGACCACCGACGCGCTCTTTGCCGCGCCCAAGGGCAACGAGCTTCCGACCGATGCGCAGGTGATCGGCGCGGTGGACCGGAATGCGGGGAAACAAAGCCTCATCATGTGCGCCGCAGGCACCATGCCCGGCGCGCTGCATGTCCTTTGGCGCGCGGCGCAGGGCGGCTACCACATGGAATACGGCTTTTCCTGCATGGGGTACGAGATCGCGGGCGCAATGGGCATCAAGATGGCCCTGCCCGACCGCGACGTGATCTGCATGATCGGCGACGGATCATACATGATGGCGAACAGTGAGCTTGCGACGGCGGTGATGATGGGCGTGCCCTTCACGGTCGTCTTGACGGACAACCGGGGCTACGGCTGCATCAACCGGCTGCAAGCGGCGACGGGCGGGGCCCCTTTCAACAACCTGTTGCGCGACAGCTATCATTTGAACGAACTGAGCCTCGATTTCGTGGCGCACGCCCGCAGCATGGGGGCCAA
>JAIXSA010000117.1 GCA_027484915.1 Paracoccaceae bacterium
ACCTCCTGGAACGCGGGATCGTCGCCGACCTCTCGATCGTCAAGGCCCGGAAGGCCGACCCGCCGGGGAACCTCGCCTTCCGCAAGACCGCGCGGAACTTCAACGTTCCCGCCGCCACCTGCGGCAAGACCTGCGTGGTCGAGGTGGAAGAGATCGTCCCGCTCGGGTCGCTCGATCCGGACAGCATCCACCTGCCGGGGATCTACGTCCACCGCATCATCACCGGCAAACACGAAAAGCGCATCGAACAACGCACCGTCCGCAAGCGGGAGAACGCATGATGGCCGAGGAAACCAAAGGCTGGGACCGCCACGGCATGGCCGCCCGCGCGGCTCAGGAACTCCGAGACGGGACTTATGTGAACCTCGGCATCGGCATCCCGACGCTGGTGTCGAACTACATCCCCAAAGGCATCAGCGTGACGCTGCAGTCCGAAAACGGGATGCTGGGTATGGGCCCTTTCCCCTATGAGGGCGAGGAAGACCCCGACCTGATCAATGCCGGCAAGCAGACGATCACCGAACTGCCGCAGACCGCCTACTTCGATTCGGCGCAAAGCTTCGCGATGATCCGCGGCGGCAAGATCGCGATGGCGATCCTTGGCGCGATGGAAGTGGCCGAAAATGGCGATCTCGCGAACTGGATGATCCCCGGCAAGCTCGTCAAGGGCATGGGCGGGGCGATGGACCTCGTCGCGGGCGTCGGCCGCGTGGTCGTGGTGATGGACCACACCTCGAAGCACGGCGAGTCCAAGGTGCTGAAGGCGTGCACCCTGCCCCTGACCGGCAAGGGCGTCGTGGACCGGATCATCACCAACCTCGGTGTCCTCGACGTCGGCCATAAGGGCCTGCACATCGTAGAACTTGCCCCCGGCGTCACGGAAGATGAACTTCGCGCCGCGACCGAGGCGACGATCGTTGGCTGACCATGCCGTCACCCGCGAACACGGGGCGACCAAGGGTCGCTTCGTGATCCGCCATGGCGGGGAAGAGGCCGAACTGACCTACTCGGTCACGACGCCAACCCTGATCATCGCCGACCACACCGGCGTCCCGGACAGCTTCCGGGGCACCGGGGCCGGTCTGGCACTGGTCGAAGCGCTGGTCGCGGCGGCGCGGAAGGACGGCTTCAAGGTCGTCCCCCTCTGCCCCTTCGTGAACGCCACGCGGCTGAAGCACCCGGAGTGGGCCGACGTCTTCGTCTAAAGCCCTGCGATATCCGTGCGGAACACGCAAGGATCGGTCACCAGCATGGGCGGGCTGACGCACAGCCCCTGCGCCACCTGCCAGGCCGCCAGCACCTTGGGCACATAATCCCGCGTCTCGGCATAGGGCGGAACGCCACCATTGTCCCGCACTGCGCCTTCACCCGCGTTGTAGGCCGCCAACACCATCACCGGATCGTTGTCGAATTCCTTCAGAAGCCAGTCTAGATAGGCGACCCCGCCCCGGATATTCTGCACCGGGTCCGTGCTGTCGCTGACCCCGAAACGCTCTGCCGTCGCCGGGATCAGCTGCATCAGCCCCACTGCGCCCGCATGGCTGACAGCATCTGCCCTCCCCGCGCTCTCGATACCGATCACCGCAAGCACCAGCGCCGGCGAGACATTGGTGTCCAACGTCGCGCGCAGGATGTCCTTGCCATAGGCGTCCGCCATGTCCTGCATGGTCTGCAGCCGCGGCGCCCGCACCTCTGCACCGTCCGGCCCCTGCGTCAGCGAGGCAAGCGCGATGTCGAACCGATCTGTCGCCGCACCTATTTCGGGCGGGACCTTGTCCCAGAACCAGGCATAGGACGATTCCGGTGCGGGTCCCGGCTCGCCCACCGGCCCCTTGGGCTGGTCTGCCACCTTGGGATCCTCCAGCCCGTGATCCGGGTTGGGATCGACCTTGGGCAGCGCTGCCAGGTAGCGCGCCTGTTCCTCGGGGTCGATTTGCACTGTGATGCGCTTGCCGGGAAGGCTGTCGCCGACCTTGACCCGCTTGAAGCTGGTTTCCGCCAAAGACGCGTAGGAAATGACCGCGGAGAGAATCGCTGCGGCCCAAATGGGTCTAATGTTCATGTCGGGGCCTGCTCGCCTCGTTGTTTTGCTGAAGATTCGCAGGTTCGTCCCGTCCCGGCCAGAACTTTCGCCAGCCAATCATGGCATTTCCGCCAGAATTGGCCTAAAAACCACGGCCTAGCATGGAAGCGTGAACAGAGCGCTAAAATTTCTTTTATTTAATATCAGCCACTTACCGTCCTGACGGCAAAATTTCTCTGGCGACCTTGAATGTCCGGTTGGCGTCCAAACTGCTGCCACTTTTGCGGGGCTAGATGTGTTCATACCGAACGACGAAGGCGCAGCGAAGGCCAGATCGAAGCGGTTGAGTGAATGATGAGCACCTTAGAAAGGGATAAGACCATGACCAATTTCTCCGCTTTCCTGAAAGACGAAGCCGGCGCCGTGACCGTGGACTGGGTCGTTCTGACCGCCGCCGTCGTGGGCCTTGGCCTTCTGATCTTCAACTGGGTCCGTCCGGCCGTTTCGAACCTGGCTGCCTCGATCAACAACGAGCTGAACGAAGCTGAAGCCTGCATGTCGAGCAACGGCACGGACTGCTAATTGCACTATCGGCATCTTACATTGGCCGCGCTTCGCAGAAGCGCGGCCAATTACTTTTGGGGCCACGCCCTTATGGTGGTAGCCAAGCGGGCCTGCCGATCCGACCAGGCGAACCGAAACAGCAACGCGGCCCCCAAGCCCTGGACGCAAGTCAGTCTTCAAACCTGACATGTCCGCCCCCAGATCATCCACTTTTCGCCTCATAGTTGCATACCACCCCAGAATACCACTGCGCAGGAATGGCTTTTATCTTTTTTAATCAATATCTTGCAGCATACTCGAACTTAGCCGCATCCGGGCGCAGAAATAACTCAACCCGTCCAAACTCCTGCCATGATTGTCCGGCCATATGAAGGCATACCGACCGAACAAGGCAGTCGCCCCATCGCACCGGTTTACACAGGGAACACCTTATAAGGGACATGACCATGACCAAGTTTTCTGCCTTCCTCAAAGACGAAGCCGGCGCCGTGACCGTGGACTGGGTCGTTCTGACCGCCGCCGTCGTGGGCCTTGGCCTGCTGATCTTCAGCTGGGTTCGCCCGGCCGTTTCGAACCTCGCTGCGTCGATCAACCAGGAACTTGCCGACGCCCAGGCCTGCATGGAACAGAACAACGCGGCCACCTGCCAGTAAGCCCAGGTCGAACGTTCTTCAGGCCGCGCCTCGCCAGAGGCGCGGCCTTTCCAATTCCGGGACCATGTGTCGCATGTTCGGGAAACAGTCGCGCCCGGAGTGCAAGATTGTAGCCCGACATCCGTTAAACTTTCGCCGCATTCCGCCGCCAAGGTGATCGGCATCACGGATCGTCACTTGCGGGCGCAGGACACGGGGCTGCTTCAGTTCCAACCCCATTCCAGGCAATCGCGGTCGATCCATCCACCGATTCGGGGTACCCCGTCGGAACCAGAAGCAGCGCAGGGCAGCAGCGGTCGAACCGAAGGCAGCTCCCAGAAGTCAGAGGTAAGAAATGAGAGCAGTATTTGCATTGGTCCTTCTCGTCGGCATGGGGCTGGCCGGTGTGGCCGTCTACATGATCCAGGGCTATATGGCGGACCTCGAATCCGCCCTCGCGCAGGAGCGGTCCTTCAATGCCAAGGCCGGCAAGCTGGTCGAGGTCTACGTCTTCGCCAAGCCAAAGGCTTATGGCGATGCCCTCGCCGAAGAGGACGTCCAGTTGATCTACTGGCCCGAGAAATCGCTGCCGAAGGAAATCTTCCGTGACAAGGCAGTCCTCTTCCCGGAAAACGCCGACGGACCGCGTTACATCATGCGCTCGACCGAAGCCTTCGAGCCGGTGCTCGCCAGCCGAGTGACCGAGCCGGGTCAGCTGTCGCGACTTACCGCCAAGCTGGAGAAGGGCAAGCGCGCTTTTGCAATCCGCGTTGGGTCCGACTCGGGCGTGTCCAACTTCGTGAAGCCGGACGACTACATCGACATCCTCTGGACCGGCTCCGTTCCGGGATATGAAGGCCGGATCACCCGCCAGATCGAAAATGCGGTCCAGGTCATTGCGGTCGACAATGCCATCAACGAAGGCGAGGTGACGTCCGGCAAGGTTGCAAAGACGGTGACCATTGCGGCAACACCCGAGCAGGTTGCCCGTTTGGCACAAGCCCAGGCGACCGGCGACTTGACGCTTTCACTCGCGATGGACGCCACCGAAACGGTGGAGGGCACGATCGAGACCGACACCAAGTCGCTTCTCGGCATCGTCGAAGTCGCCCCAGAGGTGGTGGCTCCGGTTGTGGAAGAGAAAGTCTGCTACGCCAAGCAGCGCAGCGGCGGCGTGCTTGTGGACACCGACGTGGTGATCCCCTGTAAGGACTGAGCTTCTATCTAAAGAGAGATGGGCGCGGCCACATGATATAGTGTCGCGCCCGCTTGATTTTTCAACCACTTGCGCCCTGTTGCAGTTTATCCACATCAACAACTTCCCCTAAAGCATTGATTATTGCAAAAAAAGCGGCGCTAGGTCATTCTCCGGGGACATAAGGGCGTTCAAGACCCAAACGAGGCGTGGTCGAAAGGGCAGATCACATGAACATGAAACGACTTCTGACTGCAGCTTACCTCGGTGCGGCTCTCGCATCGACGGCGCTGACCCCGGTATCCGCCGAAGTCCTCCGCGTTATGCAGGGCCAGGCTTCCGAAGCACTCAACGTTCCGATGAACCGGGCCGTTGTCGTCGAAAGTGATGTTCCCTTCGCGGAACTCTCGATCGCGAACCCGGGCATCGCAGATATCTCGACGCTGTCCGACAAATCCATCTACGTGCTTGGCAAGGCCCCCGGACGCACGACGCTCACGCTTCTATCGCCGGAAGGGGAACTGATCTCGAACATCGACGTGCACGTCACACCGGACATCGCCGAATTCAAGGAGCGTCTGCAGCAGATCCTCCCGGGCGAGAACATCGAGGTCCGGACTGCCAACGACGGCATCGTGCTCTCGGGCCAGGTCTCCTCGACCGCCAAGCTTGACCGTGCGCTTGACCTGGCGAACCGCTACGCACCGGATCGGGTCTCGAACCTGATGGTGGTGGGCGGAACGCAGCAGGTCATGTTGAAGGTCCGCTTCGCCGAAATGAACCGGACGGTCAGCAAAGCCCTTGGCGGGGGCTTGAGGATCAGCGGCTCTGGAAGCAACGTCAGTGGCGTTGTGACAGCCGGCGACGGACTGGCCAACAGCTTCGGTGGTGCCGGTGTGAGTTTCGGTGTCGGCGACCTGACTTTCCAGGTTCTTCTCGAAGCGTTGGAAAGCAAAGGCATGGTCCGAACTTTGGCCGAGCCGAATTTGACCGCTCTGTCGGGACAAGAAGCAAAGTTTCTCGCCGGTGGCGAATATCCGGTGCCGGTGGCGCAGGATAACGATACCATCACTGTCGAATTCAAACCCTTCGGTGTGGAACTCAATTTCACCCCGGTCGTCGTGGACCAGGACATCATCAACCTGACCATTGACGCTGCAGTGTCCTCACTTGACCCGACGAATGGTATCTCCATCGACCAGGGCTTCAATATCTCGGCCTTCAAACGCCGCGAGACCTCCACGACTGTCGAAATGCGTGATGGGCAAAGCTTCGCAATTGCGGGTCTCCTTCAGGACGACTTCCGCAACGACTTGTCGCAACTGCCTTGGGCAGCAGACATACCGGTATTGGGGGCTCTGTTCCGAAGCGCCAATTACCAGCGCGCTCAGACCGAACTCGTGATCATCGTGACGCCCCACCTCGTCACTCCGGTGTCGGGCGAGGCGCTGGCCCTTCCGACCGACCGGGTTCGTATCCCGACAGAACGTGAGCTCTTCCTGTTCGGCGAGGTTGCCACCAGCCCGAAGAAGGGCGCTGCTGCCGAAGTCGCCCGCCAGGACTTCAGCTCGTCCTACGGCTATGTGATGGAGTAAGGAGATGACCCGCATGCTTCCCAAGCTGCTTGCAGCATCTGCCCTCCTCGCGCTGACCGCCTGCAGCACGACCTCGACAAGCTGGGACCGCGAACTCGGCTCCGAGGTCGACAAGGGCCAGTTCGGAAACGCAACGATGAACAACACCCTCATCCAGACGGGTGAGATGTCGTACACCGTCGCATTGGCCGAGCGTTTCGCAGCCGAGGTTCCGGACACGATCAACTTCGAGTTCAACAGCGCCGAGCTGTCGGACGAAGCCCGGGCCATCCTTCAGAAACAGGCGAACTTCATCCGCCAGTTCCCTGAAGTCCGGTTCCGCGTGTTTGGTCACACCGACAAGGTCGGCTCGAATGCGTACAACCAGCGTCTCGGTCTTCGCCGGGCGCAAGCTGCGGTTGCCTACCTCAGCTCGCTCGGCGTCAGCCGGTCGCGGCTCGAGGCGGTGGTGTCCTACGGTGAGACCCAGCCGATCATCCAGACTCAGGACCCCGAAATGCGCAATCGCCGCACGGTGACCGAGGTTTCGGGCTTTGTCAGCAGCCACCCTCTGGTCCTGAACGGAAAGTATGCCGCGATCATCTGGCGCGACTACGTCATTAGCGGGACGCGTGAGCATCTGGGCGAACGCGCCGATGCAGGCGCTGGCGGCGGCTGATCCCCACCACCTGAAACAAATGAGAGGCCGGGCACTGCGCCCGGCCTCTTCGTTTCCAGAATAGTGATAATCCCAGAAAGACGCTGCTTTAGCCCAATTATCGCCACCATTCTTGAACAAGGTCCAGACTATAGGATGAGTTTGGGGGTCTGCTGTCCCAAGGCCAGACCGACCCGGCGACGCATGGTCCAGGCCTTGGAAACAAAAGACAAATACCCCGTACCGAAAGGACGCGACGCGAGATGACGAGCAAAGCCACTGTACAAAGCGATCCGGCGCCGATCCTCGCCTGCACGATTTCGCGCGATGTGCAGCGATTCGATCTTCTGATCGACGACATGGAGCAGGAGCTGGGCGAAGCCTGGGGCGACCTCAATTTCGAGGACGCGCTGGTCTTCCTCAAGCAGCCCGACAGCACCGGCATGCAGTTCGTCGCCATCGCCGTCGACAGCGAGGATGAATCCGAACTGACGAAGATGAACGACGTGATCAAGGCCGCCAAGGCCAAGAAGATCAAGGTTCTGCTCATCGCCAACCAGGTCTCGCCATCTGTCCTGCACCAGATGCTGAAGCTCGGGGCCGACGACTTCGTCCCCTACCCGCTGCCCGAAGGCGCGCTGCATGACGCCATCGAGCGTCTGCGCAAGCCCGCGCCGGTCATGCCCGACGGCTACGACCCGGAAACCGGCATGTTCAATCCGGTCTTCAAGGCCAAGGGCGACCGCAACGGCGTTATCCTGCCGGTGCACGGCATGGCCGGCGGCGTCGGTGCCACGACCTTCGCCGCAAACCTCGCCTGGGAACTGGCGCTCATGCCGGATTCGGAAGGCATGCGGGTCTGCGTCATCGACTTCGACCTGCAATTCGGCTCGATCGCGACCTATCTTGACCTGCCGCGCAAGGAAGCTGTGCTGGAAGTCCTGACCGACACCGCATCGGTCGACGCGGATTCGCTGATGAAGTCGATGCTGACCTTCAATGACAAGCTGCACGTCTTCACCGCACCCGCCGACATGCTCCCGCTCGAGATGGTCACTCCGGAAGACGTGGGCCGCATCCTCGACACCGCCCAGGCCAACTTCGATTTCGTCATCGTCGACATGCCCACGACGGTCGTCGCCTGGACCGAGGCCGTGCTGACCCGCGCCCACGTCTACTTCGCGCTACTGGAGCTTGACCTGCGCTCGGCGCAGAACATCCTGCGCTTCGTCCGCGCCCTGAAGGCCGAGGCGCTGCCGCATGACAAGGTGCGCTACGTGCTGAACCGCGCGCCGAAGTTCACCGATCTTTCGGCGAAGGCCCGCGTCAAACGCATGGCGGAAAGCCTCGACATTTCCATCGAAGTGCAGCTGCCCGACGGTGGCGAACAGGTGACCCAGGCCAACGACCACGGCCTGCCCATTGCTGAAAGTGCAGGGAAGAACCCGCTGCGCAAGGAACTGCAGAAGCTTGCCAAGTCCTTGTATGATTTGAACAAAGCCGCTGAAACCGCCAAGGCCTGATTCAAGGGGAATGACCAGTGTTTAGCCGCTTCAAGAAAGACCAGCCGCCGGGCGCCCGCCCGCTGCAGAACTCGGCCCCCGCGACCTCTTCGACCGCAACTGCGGCCAGCACTGCTGCCCGCACCGCCGCGCCACCGCCGGTCCAGCAGCGCCCCCCGGCCGAGGCCGTGGCCGCCGATCGCGAGAAGAAGCGGAAGGAGCGTCTGACCGAACTCAAGGTCGAGATCCACAAGCGTCTTCTTGAAGACCTCAACCTCTCTGCCCTGGAATCCGCCAGCGAACAGCAGCTTCGGACCGAGATTTCTTCGCTTGCCGGCGAAGCCCTGGACGATATGTCGGTCGCCCTGAACAAGGATGACCGCCTCGCCCTGACGCAGGAGCTTTACGACGAAGTGATGGGCCTTGGCCCGCTTGAGCCGTTGCTCAAGGACGACACGATCAACGATATCCTGGTGAACGGCCCGAAGCGCATCTTCGTCGAACGCGCGGGCAAGCTGGAACTGTCGGACGTCACCTTCCGCGACGAACGCCACCTTCTGCGCATCATCGACAAGATCGTCTCTGCCGTGGGTCGGCGCGTCGACGAATCCAACCCCTATTGCGACGCCCGTCTGCAGGACGGCAGCCGTTTCAACTGCATGATCCCGCCGATCGCGGTGGACGGATCGCTCGTCTCGATCCGGAAATTCAAGAAGGAAAAGCTGAAGGTCGAGGATCTTGTCCGTTTCGGCGCCTTCACCGAGGAAATGGCCGCCTATCTGCAGGCCGCCGTGTCCTGCCGGCTGAACATCATCGTCTCGGGCGGTACCGGTTCGGGGAAAACGACCACGCTCAACGCGCTGTCATCCTTCATCGACAACCACGAACGCGTTCTGACCATCGAGGACACGGCCGAACTTCAGCTTCAGCAGGTCCACGTGGGCCGGATGGAAAGCCGCCCGGCCAACGTCGAAGGCAAGGGGGCCGTGACGCAGAGGGACTGCCTCCGCAACGCCCTTCGTATGCGTCCTGACCGCATCATCGTGGGGGAAACCCGGGGTGAGGAAGTCATCGACATGCTGCAGGCCATGAACACCGGCCACGACGGGTCGATGACCACGATCCACGCCAACAACCCGCGCGACGCCATCAGCCGTCTTGAAAACATGGTCGCGATGGCCGGGATCGAGATGCCGCTGAAAGCGATGCGTAACCAGATCGCTTCGGCCGTGAACCTCATCGTGCAGGCCAGCCGCCTGCAGGACGGGACGCGCCGCATGACCTCGATCACCGAGATCACCGGCATGGAAGGCGAAGTCATCTCGATGCAGGAAGTGTTCCGCTTCGAACGCCTGGGCGTCGAGCCTTCGGGCAAGATCATCGGCCGCTTCAACGCGACAGGCATCCGTTCCGCCTATTCCGACCGCTTCCGCCAGTGGGGCTTTGACCTCCCGGCCTCCATCTATGAACCGATCATCTGACCATGCAGATCAGCGCAGCACCCCTAATCTACATCATGATCTTCGTGGCGGTCGTCGTGATCGTCAACGGTATCTATCTGATCGTGTTCGGAAAATCCATCAGCCTGAACAGCCGGGTCAGCCGGCGGCTCACGCTGCTGGAAAAGAATGCGAACCGCGAACAGGTCCTGGAACAACTCCGCAAGGAGATGAACCAGCACCTCAACGCGAAGAACATTCCGCTCTATTCGATGCTGGCCAAGAAGGCGCAGCGGGCGAACATCGCCTTCTCGCCGCAACAGCTCATCGGGATCATGGCGGGACTGTCGGTCTTTGCCTTCCTGATGCTGTCCGTCTTCACCGAGGCCGAAACCAGCCTGCGCATCGCGCTTGGTATCGCGATGGGCGTGGGCGGCGTCTTCGTCTGGGTGAACAACACCGCCAAGAAACGCATGAATCTTCTGGAAGAACAGCTGCCGGACTCCATCGAACTCATGGTCCGCAGCTTGCGCGTCGGCCACCCCTTCTCGACCGCCATCGGCATCGTCGCCAAGGAAATCCCCGATCCGCTCGGCTCTGAATTCGGCGTGATCGCCGACGAGGCCGCCTACGGCCGCGACGTTTCGGAATCCCTGAAGGCCTTTGCCGAACGGATGGACAGCCAGGACCTCCGCTTCCTTGCGGTCGCCGTGTCGATCCAGCAGCAGTCGGGCGGCAACCTGGCCGAGATCCTGGAAGGTCTGGCCAAGGTGGTCCGCGCCCGCTTCAAGCTTTTCCGCCGCGTCCGCGCCATCACGGCCGAGGCAAAGTGGTCAGGCGTGTTCCTTTCGGGCTTCCCGATCGCCGCGCTGGTGATGATCAACGTGGTCCAACCCGACTACTACGACGAAGTCAAAGAGACCACCGCCTACATTCCCGCAGCGCTTTTCGTCGTTACCTTCCTCATCATCAACATCATCTACATGAAGGTGATGACCAACATCAAAGTGTAGGTCGAACATGGACTTCCTTCCCAATTTCATGACCGGACTGACCGAACGCTTCGGCCCGATGGCACCGCTTCTGGCGGTGGGTCTTCTGGGGATGTTGCTGATCCTCCTGGCCCTGCCGGTGGTGATGAAACGCCAGCGTGACCGCTTCCGCGAGCTGAAGGACCAGGTGCCGAAAGCCGGGATCGAGAAGAAGAAGATCCTGCGCAAGGCTGACAGGATGGACAAGCTGGAAAAGTTTGCCCAGTTCCTCGAACCGCAGAAGAAAGAGGAATTGTCCGCCGCCAAGCTGAACATGCTGCGCGCGGGCTACACCGGCAAGAACGCGGTGCGCATGTTCCACGCGATCCAGTTCCTGCTGGCCATCCTGTTTCTGATCGGCGGCCTGATCGTCGCGCTGATCAAGTCAATGTCGCAAGAGATGTCCGGCATGGACCTTCTCCTGCACAGCCTTTTGCCCTGCGCCATCGGCTACTACATTCCGCGCTACTGGGTGAACAAGCGGGTGGAAAAGCGCAAGACCGAGATCATCCAGGGCTTCCCCGACGCGCTTGACCTGATGCTCGTCTGTGTCGAGGCCGGCCAGTCGCTTGACCAGTCGATCATCCGGGTCGGTCGCGAAAGCCGGGCCGGCTACCCCGCCCTTGCCGACGAATTCGACCTTGTCGCGCAAGAGGTGAAGGCCGGCAAGGAACGCATCTCGGTGCTGAAAGACATGTCCGAACGCGTGGGCGTCCCCGACGTGGCCTCCTTCGTGACCACGATCATCCAGTCCGCAACCTTCGGTACGTCCATCGCCGATGCCCTGCGTGTCTACTCGGCTGACATGCGCGACAAGCGGATCATGCGCGCGGAAGAGAAGGCCAACATGTTGCCGACGAAACTGACCCTCGGCACTATGTTGTTTACAGTTCCGCCGCTTCTGGTCATTCTCATTGGGCCTTCCGTCTACGGAATGGTGACAATGATGGCCGAGCTTTCAAGCAGCCTTTGAAACGGGAACCGACTTGCGCCACGCGGCCTTACTGACCGTCTGCGCCGTTCTGCTGGCCGGCTGCGCGCCGGCCGGTAACGTTTCCAGAAACAGCCCTTACGGCGTCGACGCCCGTGGTGAAGGGGTTGACGGCATGACTGTCGGCCACCGGCTGATGGAGGCGGGCGAATATGAGCTTGCGCTAAAGGCCTATCTCCGCGGCGCGGGCGAGACTGGCATCGATGCTGATGCGCTCTCGTCCATCGGGTCGGCCAACCTTGCGCTTGGGCGTCTCGGCCAAGCCGAGAATATCCTGAAGCGCGCGCTCGAGCTTGACCCGGATTTCGTCCCTGCGATCAACAACCTCGGGGTCGTCCTGATGGAACAGGGCAAATCGGGCGAGGCACGGGTGCTCTTCCAGAGAGCCTTTGCGCTGGATAGTGGCGAAACGGACTCGATCCGCGAAAATCTGATGCTCGCTATCGCCCAGAGCGAAGCCAATGTGTATGATCCTATCCAAGAACAAGAAAAAGGCGGGTTCCGTCTCGTCCGGCAGGAAAAGGGCAAATACGTTCTCCTGTCCGATCTCTAGGCGGTGCCCTGAGCAGTCAACAAAAAGGACGCTTAAGATGCGCCATCCGGTTTTTGCCATGCTGTGCCTTGGCAGCACGGTTGCCCTGTCTGCCTGTCAGAACAATTCTGACGCTCAGGTGCAACGGGCCCTCAAGGACGTCAACGTCATCGACGAAAGCAATTTGAACGACGTGATGCTGACCGTTGCCGACCCGAATGAGGCGGTCGACTACTTCACCCGGACACTCCAGCAGAACCCCGACCGCATCGACTTGATGCGCGGCCTTGCTCGGTCCCTGATCCGCGCTCAGAAGCCGACCGAGGCCGCCCAGATCTGGCGCAACGTCGTTGCCCATCCAGATGCCACCGCAGAAGACCGTGTGATGCTGGCCGATGCTCTGATCCGCTCGAACCAGTGGCCCGAAGCCAAGGCCGAGCTGAACCAGATCCCTCCGACCCACGAAAGCTTTGACCGGTACCGGCTTGAGGCGATGGTGGCCGACAGCGACAAGAACTGGAAGAAGGCCGACAGCTTCTACGAGATCGCCGCCGGACTGACCACGACTCCGGCCGGCGTCCTGAACAACTGGGGATTCTCCAAGCTGACGCGCGGCGACGGACCAGGGGCCGAGAAGCTGTTCCTCGAGGCGCTGACCTATGACCCGCAGCTTTTCACCGCCAAGAACAACCTGGTGCTCTCGCGCGCGGCGCAGCGCAAGTACGACCTGCCCGTGGTGCGGATGACGCAGACCGAACGGGCAGAGCTTCTGTATTCGATGGGACTCGCGGCAATCAAGCAGGGCGATGTCTCGGTGGGCAAGGGCCTGCTGAACCAGGCGATCGAAACCCATCCGAAGTATTTCGAAGCCGCGGTCCGCAGCCTCGAAGCGCTCGACGCAAACGTGAAGATGTAAATGCTCGAACCGACCGACGCTCTGATCCTTCTTGTCCCGGTGCTGCCCATTGCCATTTGGGCAGCAGTAACCGACCTCAAGCGGATGAAGATTCCCAACACGGCCGTCATCGCAATGGCCGCGGTCTGGCCGCTGATCGGCTGGTATGTGGTGCCCTGGCAGCCGTGGCTTTGGGGCTTTGCACTGATGGCAGTGGTCTTCGTTGCGGGCTTCCTGCTGTACCTGACCGGGACCTTCGGGGCCGGCGACGCGAAGTATTCCGCCGCGATGGCAGGAATATTCGTCGGCGGAAACATCGGCGAGATCCTTCTGATCATCTTCGTCAGCATGATCGGATCTCTGATCCTGCACCGCATCCTGCGCAGCATTCCGCTCGTGCGAAACGCGACGCCGGACTGGGAAAGCTGGACCAAGCGCCGGTTTTTCCCCTTCGGCCTCGCGCTGTCGTGCATCGTGGTCTTCTACCTTCTTGCCGCCATCTGGCCACAGGGCTGACACAAGTTACGTTTACGACTCAAATCGAAGCAGTTCGCTACGATTGTCCACGGAGCTTGTCCTATGAACGCTGAAGCCCCGGTGTCCGGCGTCCAGCCGCCGCCCTCGCCCCGTTCGCTTGCCGACACGGGGCTGTCCACCGTGATGATGCGGGACATCCTTCTGAAGACGATGTTCCGCACCAACCAGGACCAGGTTTCGGTCCTGTCCAAGGCGATCAGCCTGCCGGTGCCGCTGACGCAGGAACTGATGGACCTTTGCCGGACGCAAAAGCTGGTCACCGCGACCGGCACGTTGCACGCCACCTCGGGCAACGAGATGGGGTACGAGCTTACCGATGCCGGCAAGGCGCGGGCGCTGGATTCGCTGTCACAGTCGGAATACTACGGCGCGATGCCGGTGCCGCTGGACCAGTACTCAGTCCAGATCAAGCGCCAGTCGGTCCGCGACATTCGCCTCAACCGCGAGCAACTGATGTCGGGCATGGGTCACCTGATCCTGCCGCCAGACCTGATCGACAACCTCGGCCCCGCCGTGACCTCGGGCCGCTCGATCCTTTTGTACGGTCCGCCCGGCAACGGCAAATCCTCCATCAGCCACGGCATCCGCGCGGCACTTGGCGACAAGGTCTATGTCCCGCGTGCCATCGAGTATTCCGGCCAGATCATCAGCGTCTACGACCCCATCGTCCATTCCGCTGCTGAATCCGCCGTGGACGACCCGAACTCGCTCCGCCGCACCTCGAACCGCTTCGACAACCGCTATGTCTATTGCGAGCGTCCCTCGGTCATCACCGGCGGTGAACTCAGCCTCGACATGCTCGACCTCAACTACAACCCCACGGCCCGCACCTACCAGGCGCCGCTGCAGCTGAAAGCCACGGGCGGCATCTTCATCATCGACGACCTTGGCCGCCAGGCCGAGCCGCCGCAAAAGATCGTCAACCGCTGGATCGTGCCCTTGGAAGAAAGTCGGGACATCCTCGCGCTTCAGTCGGGCGAAAAATTCACCGTGCCTTTCGACACACTGGTGATCTTCTCGACCAACTTCCACCCGAACCAGATCTTCGACGGCGCGGCCCTCCGCCGTATCTTCTTCAAGATCAAGATCGACGGCCCCAGCCAGGAGAACTTCCTCAAGATCTTCGCGATGGTCGCCCGCAAGAAGAAGATGCCGCTGGACGAGGTGGCGCTGATGCACCTGATGAAGGTCAAATTCCCGACGATCCAGAACAACTACGCGAACTACCAGCCGGTCTTCCTGATCGACCAGATGATCGCGGTCTGCGAGTTCGAGAACATCCCCTACCAGATGACGCCCGAGCTCATCGACCGCGCCTGGGGCAACATGTTCGTCCGGCAGGAAGACATCGCGCACTAAGGACCCAAATTCCTTAAGTAAGGAATTTGTCAAAATTCTTCTTCAAGAATTTTGGGGGCGTCACGCGAAGACCGTGACGCCTTTTTCCGTGACCACCGCATCCAGCCGCTGGTCGAATGCGTCCGTCGGCACCGCGTCCACCTCCTGTGCCGCAAACGCAAACCCGACCGCGAGGACCGGCCCCCGCGACCGCAGAAGCTCCAGCGTCCGGTCGTAGAACCCCCCGCCATAACCCAGCCGGTACCCGCGCGCGTCAAAGGCAAGCAGCGGCACGATCAGCACCTCCGGCTCGACCCAGGCCCCCTCCTCCGGGATCAGCGCCTTGAACGCGCCTTCGACCATCCTGCACCCCGGCGACCATTCCCGGAACCGCAAGGGTGCCGCCTTTTCCAGGATCACCGGAACGCCCACCGGCCCCTGATGCGCCGCCATCGCCGGCAGGGGGTCGATCTCCGACCGCATCGGCATGTAGCCCGCCAGCACACGGCCGTGGTGTCCGGCCAGGTAATCCGCCAAGATCTCCGCCGCCTGCCCCTGGCCCTGCGCAAAAGCCTCTGCCCGCCGGGCAAAGGCCGTAGCCCGCGCCAAGCCTTTGATATCGCTCATATCAACAACACCGTCGCCAGGCCCAGAAAGGCAAAGAACCCCATCACATCGGTCAAAGTCGTCACGAAAGTCCCACTCGCCAGCGCGGGGTCCAGCTTCAACCGCTCCAGCGTCAGGGGCACCAGCACACCGCCCAGCGCCGCGACGATCTGGTTGACGATCATCGCCATGCCAAGAACCAACCCCAACTTCCAGTCACCGAAGATCGCCCAGGCCGCCAGGCCCAGGATCAGAGCCAGGCTCAGCCCGTTCAGCACACCGGCCCCCAGCTCGCGCATCACCACCCGCCGCGCGTTGGCTTGCGTAAGGTCGCGCGTCGCCAGCGCCCGCACCGACACCGCAAGCGATTGCGTCCCCGCGATCCCCCCGGTCGAGGCGACGATCGGCATCAGCGCCGCCAGGATCACGATGGTAGAGATCGTCGCCTCGAACTGCCCGATGACCACCGCCGACAGCGACGCGGTGAAGAGGTTCACCACCAGCCACGGCAGGCGCTGCTTCATCGTCTCGAACGCCCCGTCCGACACGCTCGCCTCATCACCGACCCCGGCCAGACGCAGCATGTCCTCCTGGTGCTCTTCGTCCAGCACGTTCATCGCGTCGTCGATGGTGATCACGCCCACCAGCCGACCCGCACTGTCCACCACCGGGCAGGAAATCAGGTGATACTGGTTGAATACATAGGCCACATCCGCCTCGGGCTCCGTAGCCTCGATGGTCCGGAAACTTTCCTCCGCGATGTCGCGCAGCGCCACATCACGGCGGGCCGACAGCACCCGGCCCAGCGTGACATAGCCCACAGGCTTCATCCGCGGATCGACCAGGATCACGTGGTAGAACTGGTCCGGCAACTGCTCGGCGCCGCGCAGGAAATCGATCGCTTCACCCACCGTCCAGTGTTCCGGTGCCACCACCGTCTCGCGCTGCATCAGGCGGCCGGCCGAGAACTCCGGATAGGCCATCGCCTGCTGGACCGCGACCCGGTCGGCATCGGTCAAAGCGTCCAGGATCAGGTCCTGCTGCGGCTGCTCCAGATCCTCCAGCAGGTCGACGACATCGTCAGTCTCTAGGTCCCGGACTGCTTCCGACAGGACTTCGGGCGGCAGGCTTTCCACCACCTCTTCCCGGATCGAATCCGAGATTTCCGACAGGATCTCGCCGTCGATCTCGTGCGACCACAGCGCCAGCAGCGCCCGGCGCTCGCCGGGACCGATCTGCTCCAGAAGGTCGGCGATATCGGCCGGGTGCAACGGCTCCAGAAGCGCGTCCACGCCCTCGCGGTCGCCAGCCTCGACCGCAGCAAGAACTGCGTCGATCCGGGGCGTGTCCAGCACTTCGTCGTCGTTCTCGACCAGATCTTGCGGCATGGATCACCCTCGCGTATTGCCGCGACCTTACCGAAAACTGTTTCTGGGAAACAGGGGCGGTTGGCAAATTTACCCTTGGGACAATTGGCCCTAGTCTGTCACCGAAACTCGGGGATCAGCATGACAGACCTCCTTCTCGGCCAAGTCCTCCGCTTTTCCGGTGACCCGTTCGCCGAAGGGCTTTCCGCCGCCTCCGTCCTCGCCCAGGGTGCCGTGGCGGTCGAGGCTGGCCGCATCGCCGCCGTGGGCGATGCCACTGATCTCCGCGCCCGCTACCCCCAGGCGCGCATCCACGATCACGGGCAAATGCTCATCTCGGCCGGCTTCATCGACGCCCATGTCCATTATCCCCAGACCGCGATCATCGCCTCCTGGGGAAAGCGCCTGATCGATTGGCTGAACACCTACACTTTCCCCGAAGAGATGCGCTTCGCCGATCCGGACTACGCCCGGGATATCGCCAACCGCTACCTCGACCTCGTCCTTGCGCGCGGCACGACCACGGTCTGCTCCTACGCCACGATCCACCCGTCCTCGGTCGACGCGATCTTCACGGCCGCCCAGTCGCGCGGGATGCGCCTCTTCGCCGGCAAGACCTGCATGGACAGGAATGCCCCCGACGGTCTGCGCGACACCGCACAATCGGCCTATGACGACAGCAAGTCGCTTTTGGAGAAATGGCACGGTGTCGACCGCCTGTCCTACGTCATCACCCCCCGCTTTTCGCCGACCTCCACGCCCGAACAACTCGCCGCCCTTGGCGCCCTCTGGCGCGAATACCCCGACTGCCTCATGCAGACCCACCTCAGCGAACAGACCGACGAAATCACCTGGGTCCGCGACCTCTTTCCCCAGTCGCGCGACTACCTCGACACCTACGAAGCCCAGGGCCTCCTCCGCGAAGGCGCGGTCTATGGCCACGCCATCCACCTGACCGACCGCGAGAAATCCCGCCTGATCGAGGCCGGGGCCTCCCTTGTCCATTGCCCGACCTCGAACACCTTCATCGGCTCCGGCCTCTTCGACATGACCCTCGCGCAGCACCTTCGCGTGGGGCTTGCGACCGACACCGGGGGTGGCTCCAACTTCTCGATGCTGCCGACGATGGCCGCCGCCTATGAGGTCGCCCAACTGCGCGGACAGTCCCTGCATCCGGCGCAACTCTGGTGGCTTGCGACCCAAGGCTCGGCCCGAGCCCTGCGCGCGGAAGACAGGATCGGCAACATCGCCCCGGGGATGGAGGCCGACCTGATCGTCGTCGACCTCGCTTCGACGCCGGCCATCGAACAGGCAACGCGGCGGGCGACGGACCTCTGGCAGCAGCTCTTCCCCACCATCATGATGGGCGACGACCGCGCCATCAGCGAAGTCTGGGTCGGCGGCAAGCGCGTCCTTTCCTGACCCCTCCTTTCACATTTGCCCAAATATCCCCGCCGGAGGCACGCCGAGGTTTTGCGCGTCCTTCACGCGCAAAGCATAGACAAAAGGCTTGTGCCGCAGGCGCTCAATTCGGCCCCCCCCGACCCGTAAGGCCACGCGGAGGCCGCGCGCACACCTGGCGGAAGCGCCTGAGATTGGCTCGGGCTCGATACGCAAAATGGTAAACGCCACCCTAATACCGGCGACCAACCATTTGTTCTGATTACAGACTACCGCGGCGCCACGCGCGGCGCGCTACTCTGCCAATTCCCAGCCGTCGGGGTAGAAGTCGTGTTTCAAGGCGACCGTCGTCGCGATCCGCTCGTATTTCCAGATCTCCTCCGCCGTCACCGCAATCGGCCCGACCGAGGCGATGAGCGTCTCACCGTCCTTCAAGCGGCGGGTCTGGAACCCCTCCATCCGCAAGGCTCGCTCCAGCGCAGGCCAGGACGCGTCCAGCTCCTCGATGAAGAAGGCATACTCGACCACCGCCGTCTTCGGCAGGCTTATCCCCTTCGATTGCCGGAAGGTATCAAAGGTCTCGCGACGCTGGGCTTCGAAATTGTGGTCCATGACGGGCCTCCCTGCCCGCCTTCTACCCTACTCGGTCCGGCTGCAGAAGCCCCGGTCGAAGGCTGCGCCCCAGGTCCAGTCCGACGCGTTCAGGGCCTCAAAGCCCACCGGCTCCAGCGCACGCGAGACCCCGTCCTCGGTCGCGGTCATCTTCCACAGATCGACCTCGCACTCCTTGGTGAAGGGCTCACCGCCCGGATTGTAGAACTTGGACCGATGATAGTAGCCCACCACGGTGTACTGGTTGTCGATGTACTGCAGTTGGGTGACCGAGCGGCCCTCGGCGTCTTCGTCGGCAAACTCGACCACGACCTGCAGGATGCTGCCATCCGGGGTGTCGATCACTTCCAGTGCCTCGCGGGTGGCAAAGGCGGACAGCTCGAAAGCCGCATTGTCGAACTCCGGCTCCCCCGTCGCTGTCGGGACGCCATCCACCGCCCCACCCCAGATCGACAGCCGGAGCTTGTCCTCGTTCCGGCTCAGTCGGGCCAGGAAGTAGAACCCCTGGTTCGACACCCCCGCCCAGTTGCCGCTTGCCTCCGAGATCGGCGTCTGCGCCTGCACCGGAAGGGCAAGCAAAAGCGAAAGGATAGGGGCGGCAAGACGGCGCATGGGGGTCTCCGGTTGGTGGCAGCGCGACCATGCCGACTTTTGCCCGACCGGAAAAGGGCGGGAAAACCAGACGCTATCCGGCCAGCCGCATGGCCAGCTTGCGCTGCCTCTCCAGCACTTTCGGCAGGTCCAGGGTCGTCATCTGCCCGTCCCGCACCACCTGCCGGCCTTCGACGATCAGGTCGCGGACGCGGGTCGGCCCGCACAACAGCAGCGCCGCCACCGGATCCCAGCTGCCCGCAGCCTCCACGCCCTGCAGGTCCCAGATCGCCAGGTCCGCCCGCTTGCCCGGCATGATCTGTCCCAGGTCATCGCGACCCAGAACCTGGGCGCCACCAAGGGTGGCAATCTCCAATGCCTCGCGCGCACTCATGGCATCTGCCCCACGCGCCACCCGCTGCAAAAGCATCGACATTCGCGCTTCGGCCACCAGGTTGCCCGCATCGTTTGACGCCGATCCGTCGACACCAAGACCCACCTTCACCCGCGCATCCCGCATCTGACGGATCGGGGCGATCCCGGAACCGAGTCTACAATTCGAACATGGACAATGGGCAACACCGGTTCCAGAGCGGCCGAAAAGTTCAATTTCCGAACTATCGAGCTTCACGCAATGTGCGTGCCATACGTCATCGCCCGTCCAGCCCAGGTCCTCGGCATACTGGCCGGGACGACAGCCGAACCGGGCCAGTGAATAGGCCACGTCCTCGTCATTCTCAGCCAGATGGGTGTGCAGCATCACGCCCTTGTCCCGCGCCAGCAGCGCCGCATCCCGCATCAGCTCCCGGCTGACCGAGAAGGGCGAACAGGGCGCCAATCCTACCCGCACCATCGCGCCCGGACTAGAATCGTGGAAGCGGTCGACCACCCGGATCATATCGTCCAGGATTGCAGCTTCTTTCTCGACCAGGCTGTCTGGCGGCAGGCCGCCTGCGCTTTCGCCGATGCTCATCGCCCCCCGCGTCGGATGAAAGCGCAGGCCCACCTCCCCCGCCGCTGCGATGGTATCGTCCAACCGCGCGCCATTGGGATAGAGATAGAGGTGGTCAGACGTCATAGTGCAGCCTGACAGCGCCAGTTCGGCCAGTCCGACCTGGGCCGAGGTGAACATCTCCTCGGGTCCGAACTTGGCCCAGATCGGGTAAAGCGTCTTCAGCCAGCCAAACAGCAGTGCATCCTGCCCGCCGGGCACGGCGCGCGTCAGGGTCTGGTACAGGTGGTGGTGCGTGTTGACGAGACCAGGCGTCACAACACAGCCTGTCGCGTCGATCACCTCGGCCTCTGCCGCCGCAAGGCCCGTGCCGACCGCCACGATCACCCCATCGCGCATGTAGACATCCCCACGCGCAATCTCGGCCCGATGGGTGTTCATCGTGACGACGACATCGGCGTTGCGGATCAGGAGATTAGACATGGGTACACCCTTAGTGCACCCTTCGGCCCGGCACATGCCCAGGGACCGCCCGTCAGAAGGGAGAAGGACACGTACGGCCCACCTAGTTTAGCAAGGTACGGCGCGCTGCGGCAAGTGTGGCGTCGACTGCGACAGAACGATCGCAAGAGCCTTCGACATCGACTGCCGATTCCCTAGCCGTTCAGCAGGGCCAGCGCCTCGGAATGCAGATCACGACTGGAGGCGGCAAGAATCTGGCCTCCCTCCAAAGCGGGGCGGCCTTGCCAATCGGTCACGATCCCGCCGGCCGCCTCGATCACCGCGATGGGGGCCTGCACGTCATAGGCCTGCAGCCCGGCCTCGATCACCAGGTCGATCTGCCCCGCCGCGACCAGCGCATAGGCATAGCAGTCGGTCCCGTAGCGCACCAGTTTCGCGCCCGCAGCCACCCGGCGGAACGCCGCGCCTTCAGCGGCGGTGCCAACCTCGGGGAAGGTGGAAAACAGGATCGCCTGCGCCAGCGGTCGGGCAGCACGGACAGACAGCGCAGACTCGCCCATCGGGCCGACGACACGCGCCCGGCCAAGGCCACCCTCAAAACGTTCGCGGATGTAGGGTTGGTCGATGATCCCGTATAGCACACCCTCGGCATCACGGACCGAGATCAGCACCCCCCAGGTCGGCGTCCCTGAAAGGTATCCTCGGGTGCCGTCAATCGGGTCAAGCACCCAAGTCAGGCCCGACGATCCACCAGACATGCCGAATTCCTCGCCCAGGACACCGTCCTGGGGACGGCGCCGGGCAAGGACTTCGCGCATACGCTCTTCGGACAAGCGGTCGGCGGCCGTCACCGGGTCGAAGCGTTCGGTTTCCTTGGTTTCGGCCGCAAGATCCCGCGACCGGAAGTACGACAACGTGGCAATGCGCGCCACATCCGCCAATTCATGCGCCGTTGCGATCAGCTCGGACGCCAAACCCGTCGAAACCCGCATCCTGTCCCTCTTGGCCTGCCGGACCGCATATGAGGGGTCCGCCCCCGGGCGCGCTAAACGCCCAAGGGGACGAGGTCAAGGTACCTTTCAGGCGGCTTCGGACAGAACCCGCGCCAGGTCGAACAGGCGGCGGCGCTGCGCCTCGGGGATCGCATAGTAGGAACGGACCAGTTCCAGCGCTTCCTTGTCCGACATCATGTCGCCCTGGCTGTAGCTTGCCGCGACCTGACCGTCGCCCAGGCCCTCGAAGAAGAACGAGATGGACACGCCCAGCGCGTCCGCCACATCCCACAGGCGGGAGGCGCTGACGCGGTTCATGCCGGTCTCGTACTTCTGGATCTGCTGGAACTTGATGCCCACCTTGTCGGCCAGCTGCTGCTGGGTCATGCCCACCATCCACCGGCGGTGACGGATGCGCTTGCCAACATGTGCGTCTACGGGATGTTTCATTCTATACTCCAAAAACGTGTGTCCGTTCCCCTCGGTGTTGTATAAGCAAGATCCGTGCCAATCTTTCCGCGCCGACCGAAGTTAACGAAAAAATTCTGGGGCGCGCCAAAACCTGTCCTTTTGGATATGTCGAATTACACAAGTGTATAACACACGGTGCGGTTGTCCCGACCCGCTCGCAAGAGCAGCAGAGCCGAATCATCACTCGCCCTATAGTGGTATCGCATTTCGCGTTGCATTTTGCATACGCCACGGCAAGTCATCGCATTTTGCGAAAATTCGATCATTGCATTGCCAGAAACTGTACACAGGATAAATCGCATACACTGCAGGTAGTAGAAACAACGCCGCTCTGAGGGGGTCGCGATGCGCGCTTGGCAAGTCCTTGAATTCGGCGGCAACCCCGTCCTGTCCGAAATTGACGCTCCAACTCCCGTTAAAGGCGAAATTGTCCTACGTGTGGATGCAGTCGGCCTCAACTTCGCGGATATGCTCGCGATTCAAGGGAAATACCAGGTTCGGCAGGTCCCGCCCTTCGTTCCTGGTATGGAAGTGACCGGCGTCGTCGAAAGCCTTGGCCCCGAGACCGAGGGCCCTCCTCCGGGCACGGCAGTCCTGGCGACCTGCCCTTCAGGAGCCCTGGCGGAACGCATCTGCCTGCCTGCGGCCAGGGTCAGCCGCGTCCCTGCGGTCATGAGCGTGGCCGAGGCAGCCGGCTTTCCCATTGCCTATGGCACCTCGCATCTTGCGCTGACGCACAAGGCGCGGTTGCAGGCAGGCGAGACGCTTCTGGTGACTGGTGCCGCGGGCGGTGTGGGCCTGACGGCGGTCGAGATCGGCAAACGGCTTGGGGCACGGGTCATTGCCACGGCCCGGGGCGAAACTCGCCTTGCGGTAGCGCGCGCTGCCGGGGCCGATGTGCTGATCGACAGCGACGCGCCGGACCTCAAGGACCTGCTGCGTGCCGAAGGCGGCGTTGACGTCGTCTATGATGCGGTTGGCGGTCCGGCCTTCGACGACGCACTTCGGGCCTGTCGACCGGACGGGCGGCTCTTGACTATCGGCTTCGCGTCGGGCGAGGTGCCGCAGATTGCCGCCAACATCCTCTTGGTCAAGAACCTTACCGTCTCCGGTTTCTGGTACGGCGGGTACGAAACCCACGCACCTGACCTGGTCGCGGCCAGCATGACAGAGCTTCTGCGCTGGCGGGCCGAGGGGCTGCTGCGCCCGCACATCAGCCACGTCCTGCCCTTCGAGGCCTTCCCCGAGGGGCTGTCGCTTCTGCGTGACCGCAAGGCCACCGGCAAGGTGGTGATCCAGGTTCACGCGCCATAGGCGCAGCGCAACTCGTTGACCAGAAGGTCCAGCGCCTCGTCCGACCGGCGGCTGCCCCGATAGAGCCCCAGCTTCATTTCTCCGACAGGCGGCAGCTGGTTTTCGCCACCGATCTCGGCCATTCCCTCGGGAACGCTGCTTGCCAGCCGGACCGACACGGCAAGATCGGCTGCGACCGTCGCCTCGACCGCCTGTTCGCTTTCTCCGCCTGTCGCCATTTCCCAGGGGATGCCTGCGTCTTCCAGCGCAGCCTGGGCCCGCTGGCGGAAGATGCAAGTGTCCTTGAAGCCCAGCCGCAAGGGCCGACGCTGCCAGGCATTGCCGTCGGGCGCGCCGACCCAGACCAGTTGCCGCGTCGACAGGACCTCGGCCCCCGGATCGAGGGTGTCCTCGGTCGTCAGCATCACGTCGAAAGCACCACGGGCGAACTCCTGCTTCATGAGGATGGTGAAGGACGACACCAGGTTGATCCGGACCCGAGGATAGGCGAGCGCCATCCGGCGCAGGATGCCGGGAATTGCGGGATAGACCACGTCATGCGGCACCCCCAATCGGATCTCGCCCTGACAGCAGGTCGCGGCAAGCTGGGACAGCGCCTCGTCGTTCAGCGCCAGCATCCTGCGGCCATAGGACAGAAGCTGTTCTCCCTCGGGCGAAAGCGCCAGCTTCCGTGCAGCGCGCAGGAAGAGCGACATCCCAAGCGACTCCTCCAGCCGCTTGATCTGCATCGAAACGGCGGACTGCGTGAGATTCAGGTAGCCGGCCGCCCGTGTCACCCCGCCGACATCAGCGACAGTGACGAAGGACCGAAGCGAGGCTAGGTCGAGGTTCCGGGGCATATCACAAATCCTGATGGTTCATCCAACAATCATTCGTTTCTACAATGCAGCAGTAAGGCGCATAGTTCAAGCATTCTGATGCGAGTCCGTCGCACCATCACCAGATCGAATGAAGGAGATCCTTATGCCGACCTTCCGCCTTTCCCTTCCGCTGACCGCCCTTCGGCCCTCTGCGCTGTCCCGACTGTCGGCCCGTCTACGGTCCGCCGCAGCCCTTGCACGGTCACGCCGCGCCTTGTCCCGTTTGGATGACCACCTCCTGCGCGACATCGGCCTGACCCGTGACGAGGCAGTGTCCGAATCCGAGCGGCCCGCCTGGGACGCGCCTTTGCACTGGAAAGGCTGAAAGGTTGACACTTTCGCAATTTCTCCGCGTCCAAGGTGCTTGAAATGAGGGAACCGGTTCCCAATATTCTGTGCACGAGGTCGCGCCGGTCCCCCCGGCGTTGCCCTTAGGGACAACATCGGAGGCTTCACATGGCTCAGTTTGATACGGTCAGCAGCGTAGGCGTCGGCGCCCGCGCGCGGATCGACGAAGGGCTTCGCGCCCACATGAACAAGGTATACGGGCTGATGTCCGTAGCGATGCTGGTTACGGCCGGCGTCGCTTGGGCGGTCGGCAGCTCGGAGCAGCTCTTCTCCATCCTGCGCAATCCCGTGACGGGGCAGATGACCATCCTTGGCTGGGTGGCGATGTTCCTGCCGCTGGGCATGGTCTTCGCCTTCGGCGCGATGATCAACCGGATGTCGGTTGCGGCGGCACAGCTCTTCTTCTACGCCTTCGCGGCGGCGATGGGCCTGTCGATTGCATGGATCTTCACTGCGTTCAGCCTCGGCTCGATCTTCCAGACCTTCCTGGCAACAGCCGCAGGCTTCGCAGCGCTTTCACTCTATGGTTACACGACGAAGCGTGACCTCGGGCCGCTCGGTGCCTTCCTGATGATCGGTCTGATCGGTCTGATCGTTGCATCGATCGCCAACATCTTCATCGGCTCGCAGGGGCTCGCATTTGCGATCCCGCTGATCGGCGTGCTGATCTTCGCAGGCCTCACCGCCTTCGACACGCAGCGCATCAAGACCGATTACATCGCGCATGCGCAGTCGATGGATCAGGAATGGCTGGGCAAATCGGCGATCATGGGCGCGCTGAACCTGTACCTGAACTTCATCAACCTGTTCATGTTCCTACTGCAGTTTCTGGGCAACCGCGAATAACTCACGTTCGTCCAGAACGAAGAAGGGCCGGTCGCAAGACCGGCCCTTTTGCATTGCGCCGACAGCCTAGCGCAGATCGGCCATCATTCGCACCGCCGGAAAATCCACCCCCGCGGCCAGCGAGACGACCACGTCGCCCACGACCTTGAAGCCCATCGCCGCATAGAACGGCACCGCCGTCCGGGTCGAGGCGCAGTCCATCACCTCGATCCCCGCCTCCCGCGCATCCTGCATCACCCGGGACATGAGCCGCCGCCCCACACCCTGCCGCACGACGTCGGGATCGGTCGCCACATGCCGCACATGCCCGATCCGCCGGTCCCCGGCCCCCGACCGCCCGGGCGCGGCACGGGTCCACCCCCCTGCCCCCACGATGCGGCCCCTGGCATCCTCGGCCAGGAAATAGGTGCCCGATGCGAGAAGCGCCGGCTGTGCCCGGACGATCCTTGGAACCGCCAGCACCATGACCGAGGGCGGATAGTCTGGGGCCAGCAGCCGTGGATAGCTTCGCGCAAAAAGCGCGTCGACGGCGGAAAGGTCTGCGGGCACAGCCCGGCGCAAGATCAGGGTCTGGGTCATTCCGGGAAACTGGGGTCGCCAGCCGGAAAGGAAAGGCCTGTCAGACAACCGCGCCGAAGAAATACCCCACCGCCCAGGTCACGGCCATCGCCACCGCGCCCCAGAACGTGACCCGCATTACCGCGCGTCCGATCCCGGCCCCGCCCGCCCTGGCGCCAACCGCACCTAGGACGGCCAGGAAGACCAGCGACAGCCCGGTGACCCACAGCGCGATCTGCGGCTCGGGGGCAAGCGCGGCCGCCGCCAGTGGCAGGGCCGCCCCCACCGAAAAGGTCAGCGCCGAGGCGCCTGCGGCCACCAGCGGCCGCGCCTCGGTGTGCTCAAAGATCCCCAGCTCATCCCGGACATGCGCGGCGAGCGCGTCCTTGGCATGCAGTGCCTCGGCCACCTGACGCGCAAGCTCCGGCGGAACGCCACGCGCCTCGTAGATCCCGGCCAGCGCCCGCAGCTCTTCCGCGGGGTCCGCCGCGATCTCGGCCTTTTCGCGCGCGATGTCCGCTGCCTCGGTGTCGGACTGCGACGAGACGCTGACATATTCCCCTGCCGCCATCGACAGTGCCCCGGCCGCCAGCCCCGCCGCACCTGCAACCAGCACCTCGGCCCGACCCGACGCTGCCGCGACGCCCACGATCAGCGAGGCGGTCGAGACGATCCCGTCATTCGCACCAAGCACCGCCGCCCGCAGCCAGCCCACGCGCGCCACATAGTGCTCTTCCCGGTGATTTCGTTCCATCGCATGGCTCCTCTGTCCGCCGCCAGAAGGGCCGGTCACCGGGTACGGGTCAATGACATAGGTCAGTTCAGCCGTCAGCTTCAGCTTACCGCGCAAAGGAAAAGGGCCGCGTCCCAGCGGACACGGCCCCCAAACCTTGCGGCAGGCGCGATCTTACTTGATCTTGCCTTCCTTGTATTCGACATGCTCCCGCTTCACGGGGTCGTACTTCTTGATGACCATCTTTTCGGTCATCGTACGGGCGTTCTTCTTGGTCACATAGAAGTGGCCGGTGCCCGCGGTCGAGTTCAGGCGGATCTTGATAGTGGCGGGCTTTGCCATGGTCGTTTCCTCTGCATCGGGGAATCCATGTCCCCCGGTGTAATCCTTGAAGCCCGCCTTTTAGCCGCGCGGGCGGCAGAGTCAACCGCGAAACGGCGAGCCAGAGGCTGATTTGCGCGGAGAGCCTGTAAGCCGGATTTTGTCCAAGGGTTTCCCCTCTGGATGACCATTCCTCTGCCAACCGTGTTGCCACGGCGGTCAAGCTGCCAACCCGGGCCTCTCGGGCGTTGGCGTCCCTGCGGGCGGTATCGTCCGCTTTCGCGAAGACCGGTCCCCGCGCGAGGCCCCTATTTGGCATTGCTCCGGGTGGGGCTTGCCGTGCCGTCCTTGTTGCCAAGTCCGCGGTGGGCTCTTACCCCACCGTTTCACCATCGCCCTGCAAGCAGGGCAGTCTCTTCTCTGTGGCGCTTTCCCTGGGGTTGCCCCCGCCGGGCGTTACCCGGCACCCTTGCCAACGGGAGTCCGGACTTTCCTCGGGTTTCCCCGCGGCCATCCAGCCCTCCGCGCGGGGCCAGTTAGGCATCCGTGCGATGTCCGTCAACCGCAAACCGTCGCAAGCCTGCCACCAGCGCGCGGTCGGTATCGTCCAGCGGCCCTTTGGCCCAGGGCCGGAACCGCAGCCGGAAGGCGGTCAACAAGATATCAGGCGCGGCCAGAGGGTAGCCGAACGCCCGCAGATCTGCCAGAAATCCCGCCCTGTCCGGCAAAGCGCCTCGCTCCTCCCGCGACGGTGAGGGATGGGATCGGGGGGCCTCCGCAAGGTCTGGCCAGACCGACAGACCCTGCAAGGCAAGCCGCCGCCAGTCGAACCTCGCGCCGGGGTCGCCCTTGCGGTCCGGAGCCATGTCGCTGTGACCGATCACCGCTTCCGGCCCCAGCCCATGCCGCTCCAGCACTCCCGCCAGCAGCCGCTCCAGTGCCGCCATCTGCGGCCCGGCAAAGGGTTCCCGCCCGGTATTGGCCAGTTCGATCCCGATGGAGCGTGAGTTCACATCCCCAGCCCCGCGCCATTCGCCGGCCCCGGCATGCCAGGCCCGTGCGGATTCGTCGACCAGTGACAGGACCGTGCCATCAGTATCGATCAGGTAGTGCGCCGAAACCTCGGCCGCCGGATCGCACAAACGCTCCAGCGCCGCAGCGCATGAGGGCATGGCGGTGTAATGCAGGACGACCAGTTCCACCCGGCCCCCGCCCCGCCGCTCGCCAAAGTTCGGCGAGGGGTGGGTGAGTGTCACTGCAGCGCGGTGCGGAACGGGCGCGGGTCCCAGGCGCAAGCGAAGCCGTCGCCGTCCGGGTCGACACCCATCCGGTCACGGTCAGGACCGCCCTTGGCCAGGAAATCCTGCTGCGCCTGGTCGGGCGAGGCGTATTTCGCGCAGACCGAATTGACATCGCGCAGGCCGACACCCGACCGCTTGTACATCTGCACGCCCGGTGCGTGGGTGGTGGCCAGCGCGAACTCCACAATATTCGGACCGGTATCGCCGGGCCGAGTCGGCAGGGCGCCCGGCTGAACCACGACATACTCCGCCCGGTTCCGCGCGATCCGCTCGGCATCGCTTTCGATGGTCTCGCGCGCCGAGACCGCGTTGAAGTCCTGTTCGTCAGAAATGCCCGCGTGGTTTGGCGTCACCTCGCCCGATTCTTCCTTGATCCCGGCCGGGGCACCCCCGCGCGGCTGTACGGTGCTGTCGACCGTTGCCGTCTCACCCGTACCAAGCAGGGTCGGCGACGCGACACCCTGCGCCCGGTCAATTGCAGCAGCGGCAGCGGCCGGGTCGAACGCGCCACCCGGGGGCGGCACGGTCACGGGCGCGCCAGCCGGGGCCGGGGCGGAGCCACGGACATAGCTGCCATAATCCTGGAACCCCACGCCGGGGCCGGTCGAGGTCGTGGTCGGCGTGCAGGCAGCCATCAAAAGGGCAGCCATCGCTGCGCCAGCGGCGGGAAGAAAGGTACGGCTCATTCACTGCCTCGATGGGTACGTTTTGCGGGGCCTTACCACCATTTTTCCGCTTTGGCCACAAACCCGGCACGGCTTTCCAACACATGTGCGTAATTCAGCAACGGTGCCTCTTCCCAAGGCCGACCGATCAGCTGCAGCCCCAGCGGCAGCCCCTGTGCGTCCAGCCCAACGGGGACCGAGACCCCCGGCAGGCCCGCGAGGTTCACCGTCACCGTGAAGACGTCGTTCAGGTACATCTTCACCGGGTCCGCATCCGCCATCTCGCCCAGGCCAAACGCCGCCGACGGTGTGGCCGGGGTCAGGATCGCATCCACCCCTTCGTCAAACACCACCTCGAAGTCCCGCTTGATCAGCGCCCGCACCTTCCGCGCACGGTTGTAATAGGCGTCGTAGAACCCGGCCGACAGCACATAGGTTCCGACCATGATCCGGCGCTGCACCTCGGGCCCGAACCCCTCGGCCCGGGTCTTCTCGTACATCTCGGTAATGCCATCGCCCTGGGAAAGCTTTGCACGGTGGCCATAGCGAACCCCATCATAGCGGGCGAGGTTCGACGACGCCTCGGCGGGCGCGATCACGTAATAGGCCGGCAGTGCGTACTTCGTGTGCGGCAGGGAAATGTCCCGAACCTCGGCCCCTGCGTCCTTCAGCATCGCAATGCCGGTCTGCCACAGCGCCTCGATTTCCGCAGGCATCCCGTCCATCCGGTATTCCTTCGGGATACCAATCACCTTGCCGCGGATATCCCCGGTCAGCGCCGCCTCGAAATCCGGCACCGGAATATCGGCGCTGGTCGAATCCTTCGGATCATGCCCCGCCATCGCCTGCAGCATGATCGCCGCATCGCGCACCGACTTGGTCATCGGTCCGGCCTGATCCAAGGACGAGGCGAACGCCACGATCCCCCAACGGCTGACCCGCCCATAGGTCGGCTTGATCCCGACGATCCCGGTAAACGCCGCCGGTTGCCGGATCGACCCGCCGGTGTCCGTCCCCGTCGCCGCGAGGCACAGGTCCGCCGCCACCGCCGCCGCCGAGCCACCCGAAGACCCGCCAGGCGTCAGCTGGACATTCGACCCCTTGCGCCGCCACGGGCTGACGGCGTTGCCATAGGCCGAGGTCTCGTTCGAGCTTCCCATGGCGAATTCGTCCATGTTCAGCTTGCCCAGCATCACCGCGCCCGCGTCGAAGAGCTTCGAGGTGACGGTGGATTCATACTCCGGCTTGAAGCCCTTCAGGATGTTCGACGCGGCCTGGCTCGGCACACCTTTGGTGCAGAACAGGTCCTTGATCCCCAAGGGAATCCCGCACATCGCCGGGGCCTCGCCGCCCTTCAGCCGCGCATCCGCCGCCCGCGCCTGCTCCAGCGCGATCTCAGGCGTCTTGTGGACAAAGGCGTTCAGATCATCGCCTGCGTCAATGGCCGTGAGACACGACATGGTCAGGTCGACCGCCGAAATCTCACCCTTCCCCAGTGCATCCCGCGCTGCCGCGATGGTCCAGGTATTCGCGCTCATTCCACCACCTTCGGCACGGCAAAGAACCCCTCACGCGCATCGGGCGCGTTCTTCAGGACCTGGGCCTGGATGTTACCATCCGTGACCTCGTCCTTGCGCCGCTTCAGCCGCATCGGCGTTACGCTGGTCATCGGCTCGACCCCCGTCACGTCGACCTCATTCAACTGTTCCATGAAGCCCAGGATGCCTGAAAGCTGTCCCGCCAGTTTCGGCAGGTCTGCTTCCTCCACCCGGATGCGCGCCAGCTTGGCGACCTTCCGTGCCGTGTCGATATCGATGGCCATCGGGATCTCCTTTGGATTTGGCTCCGTTTAGCGGCCCCCGCCCCGCCCCGCAAGCGGGTGAAGCGGGGGCGGGCCTACCGAAGCGGGTCCCGTCGGAGTGGGAGCGGCTCCAGCCCGATGTCGCGGCGAAGATGGTCGTTCAGGGCCAAAGGTGGCACGGGCCGCTCGCGCCGCAGCGACCGCCAGAGCAGCGCCGCAAGCACCCGCCAGCGACCGTGGGTTTCGATGATGCCGTCGAGGGCCGCCTGCAGCCTAAGCCGCTCGTCTTGAAGGATCGGAGTCATGATGTCATCCGGCGACGCGCGGTCGACCGGTCCCATGCAGAGGGTTGAAAATGAGCCGACCAGGAACGGCGCAATGCGCCTCTCGGTCAGCGGGTCACTTGGTTGGAATGGGTCGGACCACCGGCGTCAGTGCGCCTCGGTCCTGGGGTCCGTCAGCAGGCGTACTGCCGAACGAAGATCCCAGCGGCCAGTCCACGGGAAATTCCTTGACGTGTGATTGCAGTCATAGGTCAACCTCCCAGGCTCGCGTGGATCGAAGGCGCACCAATTAGCCAACTGTGCCGAGTCGCGCACGCGAATCTTCCCGACCCGCTCCGCTTTGCGCGCCATTGTGCCTGCCAGGCCACAGCCCTCCGCGGGGCATTCCCGCCCATGCCCCGACGACAAGATTGTCACGAACACAAGTTACCCCTTAGCGTCCCGGTCCGTTCAAGAAGGAGAGACCCATGCAGATCACCTGGCTTGGCCATTCCGGCTTCCGCATCCAGATCGAAGGGGCCGTGCTGCTGGTCGACCCCTGGCTGACCGGCAACCCGCTGTTCCCTGCGGGGCGCGAAGATGAGGCAGTGGAGGGTGCCACCCATATCCTGCTCACCCATGCACACGGCGACCATGCTTCGGACGCGGCCCGGCTGGCAAAGAAGCTGGGGATCAAGGTCCACTGCATCCATGAGCTGTCGGAATGGCTGAACGGACAGGGCTGCGAAACAGTGGGCTTCGGCAAGGGCGGCACGCTGCACCTGAGCGGCGCAAAGGTGACGATGGTCCACGCTGTCCATTCCGCCTCCATCGACTTCGGGGGACAGGGCCTTCTTCCGGCGGGCGACGCGGCGGGCTTCATGATCGCGGGAGAGGGGCACACGATCTACCTGTCCGGGGACACCGACATCATGGCCGACATGGCCTGGATGGCTGAGTTCCACCAGCCCGACATCGGCATCCTGGCCTGTGGCGGACACTACACGATGGACATGGAGCGGGCCGCCTGGGCGGCCAGGAAGTGGTTCAACTTCCGCTGGGTGATCCCCTGCCACTACCGGACCTTCGGGCTTCTGGCCCAGGATGCGTCGGTCCTGAAAGCGGGCCTTCCGCCGGGGATCGAGGTGATCGAGCCAGAGGTGCTTGACCCGATCCGGATCTGAAGCGCGGCCAAACTGTTGCAGCGGCTACTTGTAGCCGTAGAGCCACCCGTCGCCGTCCCCTTCAAGGATGTCCTGGTCGATCATCGGGTGATTTTGGACATCGACCCCGGACAGTGCCGGAATCCGGATACGGTGCAGGGATTGACCTGGGCCGCAGGGCGCAAGGCCACGCAGCGCATTGGCCTTATCGCGGTCGATGAACTCGGCCACCACGCAATAGCGGATGCCTTGGCCACTGTGATAATCGCCCCGATGGGGAATGTTCGTATCGAAGACCAAGCAGTCCCCCGGCTGATAAGCCACCCGCACTGCGCCCTCGCGCTGGTCGGTCTTCGGCTTGAAAAGGAACCGCGAGATTTCGTCCGCCATCCGGATTTCGTACAGGTGTGGACGTTCGGTCGGCACAACCACTGTGCCCGACGGACTGCCCTCGGTGTCGAACACCATGAAGACCTTGACGCGATACCCGACATTGTCGTCGTGCCAGCCTTCCGCCGTAGCGTTCAGCCCGTCCATCACCGACTTGACGTAAAGATTGTCCAGCCGCACATGCGGCCCGAGGTAATTGGTCACGGCCGACTGAAGCGTCTTCGAGGTCAGGATCGCTTCCCACAGGAAGGCGGGAAGGTTCCAGTTGAGATGGATGCGCTTCGCCGCATCAGGGCGGACCCTTAGTTCGGATGCGATCATCCGATCCTTCAGACCGGGTGCGTCAAGAAAGCTGTCGATACTGGTTTTCAGCATCCCACCCCGAATGCCGCTGTGCGCAACTTTCCCTGCTGAATCCGACCGCCGGTCATAACTGTGGATATGTTCGAGGCAACGTTTGCGACGCCCTAGAAGCTTTAAAGTCTTGAACGCTTTCTTCACGCTGCTCACCATTACTCGCACCTTTTGATTTGCTAAATCTGCCTGGCGTTGAAAATGCTGCAACGCAATTTCAACTTCAAGGCGATTTTCATTGAGCACCGTTACGACGGCGATCCTTTGCAACCGGGGGAGGCCGACGTGACTCCAAGGTACCACCGCCGCTCGCGTCGGTAGGGTAAGGTGGCGATCAACCAGCCGACTGCGACCGCTTCATGAGTGGGACCAA
>JAIXSA010000076.1 GCA_027484915.1 Paracoccaceae bacterium
CAGATCGCCGGCCGCGCCGGGCGGCACACCGAGGATGGGACCTTCGGCGTCACCGGCGAGGCGCGCCCCTTCGACGAGGAAGTGGTCGAAGCGATCGAAACCCACCACTTCGCCCCGGTGAAGAAGCTCCACTGGCGTAACGAATCGATGGATTTCGGGTCCGCCGAGCGGCTGATCCGCAGCCTTGAGGCCCCCACCTTCAACGACTGGCTCACCCGCGCCCGCGACGCCGACGACGTGCTGGCCCTCAAGGCGCTCTCCGCCCTGCCCGAGGTTCAGGACAAACTGACCGAACCGAAACGCCTGCAACTCCTCTGGGACGTCTGCCGCATTCCGGACTTCCGCTCCTCGACCGGCCCCGAACACACGACCCTTCTGACCCGGATTTTCGAATTCCTCGTCGGTCGCGGCCTGGGTGGCGGGCGAATCCCCAGTGACTGGCTCGCCACCGCGATCAAGCGCATCGACAAGACCGAAGGCGACATCGACACCCTGTCGCGCAGGCTGGCCTATATCCGCACCTGGACCTACGTCACCCAGCGGAAAAACTGGGTCGAAGACGAAAGCCATTGGCGGGATGAAACGCGCGCTGTAGAAGACCGCCTGTCGGATGCCCTGCATGCGGCGCTGACCCAACGATTTGTCGACCGGCGGACATCTGTTCTCCTCCGCCGGTTGAAGCAGAAGGAGGCTCTCGTGGCCGAAGTGAACGACAAGGGCGAAGTCACGGTCGAAGGCGAATTTGCCGGGAAACTGGAAGGCTTCCGCTTCAAGCAGGATGCCTCCGCCACACCGGACGCCGCCCGCACTCTGGCCCAGGCGGCCATCCAGGCGCTGAAGCCCGAATTCCACCTGCGCGCCGACCGCTTCTACAACGCGCCGGACACCGAGCTGGACTTCACCGAACAGGGCGGCCTGATGTGGGGCACGAACGCGGTGGGCAAGCTCGTGAAGGGCGCGGAACCCGCGAAACCCGGCGTCGAGGCCTTCGTGGACGAGGAAGCCGGTCCCGACGTGGCCGAAAAGGTCCGCCGCCGGTTGCAGCACTTCATCGACCGCAAGGTCGCCGCGCAGTTCGAGCCGCTTCTGAACATGGCCCGCGACGAGACCCTGACCGGCCTCGCCCGCGGTTTCGCCTTCCGCCTGTCCGAGGCGATGGGCGTCCTGCCCCGCGACGCAGTGGCCGCCGAGGTGAAAGAGCTGGACCAGGACGCGCGCGGAGCCCTGCGCAAGCACGGCGTCCGCTTCGGCCAGTTCACCATCTTCCTGCCCGCCCTCCTGAAACCCGCCCCGACGCGCCTGCGTCTGGTGCTCTGGTCCCTGTGGAACGGGTTGCAGGAATTCCCCGAATCGCCGCCTCCGGGCCTGGTGACGATCCCGAACGTCGCCGAAGTGCCAAAGCAGCACTACACGCTGGCGGGCTACCACCCGGCAGGCACCCGCGCGATCCGCATCGACATGCTGGAACGCCTGGCCGACATCCTGCGCCAGAAGGACTCGCGCGCCGGGTTTGAAGCGACCCCCGACATGCTGTCGATCACCGGCATGACGCTGGACCAGTTCGCCGACCTGATGGGCGGCCTTGGCTACAAGGGAGAAAAGGCCGAACGCGCTAAGGTGAAGACGCCTGAGGCCGCGAAAGCCCCCGAAATCTCTGCCGAAGCGGCCGCCGCCATCGCGGCCGGCGTGCCGATCCCCGAGGAAGTCTCGATCCTGGCCCCGCCGCCGGAACCCGAAGCCGAAGCGGCCGCGCCGGAGATGGAGGCCTTCTACACCTTCACCTGGGCCCCGAAGCCCCGTCCCCGCCCCGACCGCGGCCCCCGCCCTGAGCGCAAGGAAGGCGAAGCCCGTGCCCCGCGCGGCGACCGTTCGCAAGGTGAGCGTCCCCAGGGTGATCGTCCCCAGGGCGAGCGTCCCCAGGGCGAGCGTCCGCAAGGCGACCGTCCGCGCCGCGAAGGCCAGGGCGACCGCCCGAAGCACGACCGCCCCAAGGGCGACCGTCCGAAGGGCGACTACAAAGGCGGCAAGCCCCAGCGCGACGACCGGCAGAAGTCCTACGAGGCCCGCCCGCCCCGGCAGGAAAAGCCGATCGACCCCGACAACCCCTTCGCGGCCCTCCTCGCCCTCAAAGGCAAGGTCTGATTGGCCGGGCCTTCGGGCAAACCTGATCCAGCCGCCGCGCCAAAGCTGCGGCTGGACAAATGGCTCTGGCAGGCCCGGTTCTTCAAGTCCCGCACCCTTGCCGCCGAGGTCATCGCCGAAGGCCACGTCCGCGTGAACGGCACCCGCATCAGCCGCCCCGGCCGTGACGTCAGCGAAGGCGATACCCTTACCTTCCCGCAAGGCAACCGCATCCGCGTCGTCCGGATCACCGCGCTTGGCATCCGGCGCGGCCCCGCGACCGAGGCGCAGGCGCTCTATGTCGACCTTGACGCCGCATCCGCACTGGACCCGCTTGAATGATCCGCCCGCCTGCTCTAGCTAAGCGAAAACGCATCCGACCAGAGTTCTGCCCATGACCTATGTCGTCATCGACAACTGCATCGCCTGCAAATACACCGACTGCGTCGAGGTTTGCCCGGTCGACTGCTTCTACGAAGGCGAGAACATGCTGGTCATCCACCCGGATGAATGCATCGGCTGTGGCGTCTGCGAGCCCGAATGCCCCGCCGACGCGATCCGCCCGGATACCGAGCCGGACATGGAGCAATGGGTGTCCTTCAACCGGAAATACGCGGTGCAGTGGCCGGTGATCGTGACCAAGAAGGACCCACTTCCCGGCTACGAAGAGCGTGACGGCGAAACCGGCAAGAAGGACAAGTACTTCTCGGAAGCCCCCGGCCTCGGCGGCTGAGGCAGGACCGATTCGGGCGAATCCGTGACCACGAATCGGTTACATCAGGTTAATCGCTGGAATTCCAATGCGTTACATCTGAACTGCCCGGTTTCGCGGCAGTTGGAATCAGTGCGTTTTTGTGTTATTGTTCGTTTACAAAGCAAGCATGGAAGCCTGACACCGGCTTAGAGCGTACCGCCTGGGCCCAATTCTTTTGTGACAATCCAGCTCCACTCGCCTGACCTCCGGTTCAGGGCGCGCGGGGTCTTTGTCGCGGAGGGGGCCTCCTTATGGGGAACCGTGAATGACCAAGTCGAAGAAGCCTGAATTCCGCCCGAACGATTTCGTGGTCTACCCGGCGCATGGCGTCGGCAAGATCATCTCGATCGAAGAACAGCAGATCGCCGGGATTCAGCTGGAGCTTTTCGTCATCTCCTTCGAGAAGGACAAGATGACCCTGCGCGTCCCCACCCACAAGGCCATCGACATCGGCATGCGCGCCCTCAGCGCCCCCGACGTGGTGACCAAGGCTCTGGACACCCTCAAGGGCAAGGCCAAGGTCAAGCGCGCGATGTGGTCGCGTCGGGCACAGGAATACGAACAGAAGATCAACTCCGGCGACCTCCTGTCCATCGCCGAGGTCGTCCGCGACCTGCACCGCACCGACGACCAGCGGGAACAGTCCTACTCCGAGCGTCAGCTCTACGAAGCCGCCCTGGAACGCCTGACCCGCGAAGTCGCGGCTGTGTCCGGCGTGGATGAGGCCGGTGCCGCGAAGCAGGTCGACAGCGTCCTCGTCGGCCGCGCGGCCTGATCTTTTCGGCTCACTGAATGCGAAACGGCGGTCCCTAGGGGCCGCCGTTGTTGCTTCATTCTGGCCTGCGTCCAGCGCACTCAATCGGCAGGAGTGAAGATTGAGTCGTACAGTAAATACAACGGATAGCGGCCACGACCGCCAAAGTCAGGCGCGTAGTCCAGTAGGAGGAATGCACTGGAAATGCTATTGCGACTCTCGACGCGTGTCTCACTGAGCCAGTGGCTAACATTGTGTGAGAAAAGCCATGTTTCTGGCGAGAACATCACAAGAGTATCGACGCTTACACCCCTCGAACTGTAGTTCTGATCCTTGTAGTCCAAACACTCGTTCAGCTTCGCGAAGAATCTATTCTTGGTCCACTGCATGTCTTGAAACAGTTGACCCGAGTAAGGGGACTCGCCCTTTGCAGCGCGTTCAAGATGTGCCCGCTCGACCATCAGCATCAGCTCGACCCCAAGGCTACGTGTTCCAAACTGAACGAAACAATCGGGCGGATCATTTGGGCTAGGTTGCGGCATCCCGACTTCTATTCCCAACTGATCGAACATCGACTTGCTCCAATGTTGAACCACACCAAGCTCGACGATCATCTTGTCTTCCGCACTTTCCCAATTGTGCAGACCGAGGTAGCCATTGTTCTTGTTGGCTATCCTGACCCATTTCTCGTACCCATCGCCGCCCTTTGAACTTCCCATCTTCCTGCCTCACAAGAAGAACTACCCCGACCCGCCTCACCCGAAATACCGCTCCGCCGGCAGATACCCCGCGAGCCTGCCCGCCGCGCACCAGTCGCGCTCCAGCCCCAGGTCGCCCACCAGGATCACCTGATCGCCCGGCACCTTCCCCAAAGCCGCCCGCACCCGATCTCGCATCTCGCCGAACCCAGCCAGCGCGTAAGGCGCAGGCCAAGCCCCATCCAGCACCGGATTGGCTGCCTCCACCATCCCCGGCGTCAAGGGAGCCACCGCCAGCGCCAGCCGCTCGCACTGCACGACCGCAAGCTTCGCCGCACGGTCACCGGGCATCTCTGGTCGCACCAGGGACACCCGCAAGGCATTCGACGAAAACAGGAACGCTACAACATCATGCCCCGTGGCCGCCCGCACTCCGGCATAGGTCATGTAATCCAGCCCCAGCGCCCGTGCCCGCTTCACCCGCTGTCGCACCACCTCTACCGGCAGCACCGGCAACAGCCGCTCCCGCGCCGCGGACCAGCAGTGCTTGCGCCAACTGACGCCACCGTCCAGCGACGGCCCGCCGTTATGCCCGATCTCGCCCATCAGTATTCCGCAGCATTTGGTTCAAATTGTCTTTCACATTTGCACAAATATCCTGCGGGGGTTTGGGGGCGCAAAGCCCCCAAGGCCAGCCCCAGGGGCAGCCCTCAGTCATACTCCCGCAGCCGCGCCACGTAGCGGGCCATGGTGTCGACCTCCAGGTTCACAAGGTCCCCCACTGCCACCTCGCCCCAGGTGGTGACGGCCTGCGTATGGGGAATGAAGTTCACCCCGAACTCTGCCCCCGCCACCTCGTTCACCGTCAGCGAGGTCCCGTTCAGCGCTACCGACCCCTTGGGTGCGATGAATTTCGCCAGTGCCTCAGGCGCGCGGAAGGTCACCCGGACCGACCCGCCCTCGGGCCGCACGGAAACCACCTCCGCCAGCCCGTCGATATGGCCCGACACGATGTGTCCCCCCAACTCATCCCCAACCTTCAGCGCGCGCTCCAGGTTCACCCGCTTGCCGGGGACCCAGCCCCCGAGATTGGTCTTCGACACCGTCTCGCCGGAAATCTCCACGTCGAACCACCCGTCGGGACCCAGCGCCACCACCGTCAGGCAGACCCCGTCGCAGGCGATCGAGGCGCCGATGTCGATCCCGGCCACGTCGTAGCCTGTGGCGATCCGCGCTCGCAGGTCGCCGGTGACCTTCGTCTCGACGATCCGACCGACATCGGTGACAATTCCGGTGAACATGGGCGCCTCCTGCTTGCCCGACTGAGGTAAAGCCCCCCTGCCGCGCTTGCAAGCCTGCGCACCTTCGGGCCATATCGATTCAATCTTTATCAACCGATCCAAGGCACCCTGCCCCAGGTGACCCACCCCGCTCGCCGCTTCCTTTTCCTGCAAGGCCCGCATGGACCCTGGTTCCATCGGCTGGCCTGGTTCCTGCGCCTGACGGGGGCCGAGGTCCGGCGCGTGGGCTTCAACCTTGGCGACCGGGTCTTCTGGCCGGGCCGGGGCTACATCGCGTTCAAGGGCAACCATGACCAATGGCCGGACACCTGTGCCGGGCTCATGGCGCAGCACGACATCACCGACCTGGTTGTCTACGGCGACACGCGGCCAATCCACTCCCAGGCGATCACCCTTGCCAAGGCGCGCGGCATCACCGTGCACGTTTTCGAGGAAGGCTACCTCCGCCCCTACTGGGTCACCTACGAACGCAGCGGGTCGAACGGCCATTCCCGGCTGATGGATCTTTCCGTGCCCCAGATGCAGGCGGCTTTGGCCAAGGTCGACCTTGACCTGCCCGAGGTGCCCGCAACCTGGGGCGACATGCGTGAGCACATGTTCTGGGGCGCGCTCTACCACGGCTTCGTGGCCCTCGGCAGTCGCGTCTACCGCAACTTCCGGCCGCACCGGGCGCTGAGCGTCGGCCAGGAGTTCCAGCTTTACCTCTGGCGCTTCCTCCTGATGCCGGTGCACCGATGGGAGCGTCGGCTTGCCACCTTCCGCATCCGGCGCGGCGGCTTTCCCTATCATCTCGCGATCCTGCAACTGGAACACGACGCCAGCTTCCGCGACCATTCGCCCTTCGCCAGCATGACCGACTTCCTGAAGGTGGTGATCGAGGGGTTCGCCCGGGGGGCGCCGTCGCACCACCACCTCGTCTTCAAGGCCCACCCGCTTGAGGATGGCCGCGTCCCGCTCCTGCCGACGATCCGCCGCCTTGCGGCCGAACAGGGCCTTGCGAACCGTGTACATTTCGTGCGCGGCGGCAAGCTTGCGCAGCTTCTGAACGACGCGCGCTCGGCCGTGACGGTGAATTCGACCGCCGGTCAGCAGGCGCTCTGGCGGGGCTTGCCGCTGCGCACCTTTGGCGACGCCGTCTATGCCAAACCCGAATTCGTGTCATCGCAGCCGCTGCACGAGTTCTTTGCCGCCCCCCAGCGCCCTGACACCCGCGCCTATCGCGACTACCGGCATTTCCTGCTGGAAACCTCGCAACTCGTCGGTGGCTTCTACTCCTCGCGGGGACGGCGGCGGCTGCTGCGACAGGTTGTGGACCTCATGCTCTCGGCCGAAGACCCCTATCTGGCCCTGACTTCGGGCAAAGCGGCACCGCGGCAACAGTTGCGGCTCGTGCGGTGATTTGCGCTTGCCGTGCTGGTCAACCCAAAGGCGATTCGCTAGACTTTCCATTAAATCCTGACGCAGAACGCAGGGGCATAGGGCAGTGACGGGTAGAATTTCGTACACAGTTAGGGCAGTGCTTTTGCTTGCAAGCCTGTCGGTCGTCGCGTCCTGCGGTCTGCCGCGGTCCGGTCCGACCAAGCGCGAGGTCCTGTCGGGATCGGTCGAAGCGAAGGGCGATGCCCATATCGTTCCCGTTACCCCGGCCGTCTCGGCCGCGACGGCTGTGCAGCCCAGCTTCGGCTTCAGCGAAAGCTTCCGCAATGCGGGCCTCGTAGGTGCGGACACGATCTCGACCGGGGACACGATAAACGTCACTGTCTACGAGAACGTCAAGGACGAGCCGCTTCTGGGCAACACCGGTCAGCGCGTGTCGGGTCTCTCGGAACTCCAGGTCGACGGCCAAGGCTACATCTACATCCCCTATGCCGGGCGCATCAAGGCGGCCGGCCAGACGCCCGAAGGCCTGCGCCAGGCAATCACCCGCAAGCTGGAAGATCAGACCCCCGATCCGCAGGTCAGCGTCTCGCGCAACGCCGGGGGCGGCTCAACCGTGTCCATCTCGGGCCAGGCAGGCTCGAACGGGGTCTATCCCATCGAATCCTCGACCCGGACGCTGGCCACCATGCTGGCCAAGTCTGGCGGCGTGACGGTCGATCCGGCCGTCGCCATCGTCCGGGTGACGCGCGGCGCGCATACCGGCAAGATCTGGCTGCAGGACCTGTACGAGAACCCCTCGCTCGACATCGCCCTGCGCCCCGGCGACAAGATCATGATCGAGGAAGACAGCCGCAAGTTCATCGCCCTGGGGGCCACGGGCTCGCAAAGCACGGTGCCCTTTGAATCGCCGACGCTTTCCGCGCTGGAGGCCATCGCCACGGTGGGCGGCCTGTCGACGATGGCCGCAGACCCCAAGGGCGTTTTCATCCTGCGCGACGAAAGCGAAGCGATTGCCCGCGCCGTGCTGGGACGGCCCGACCTGATCGGGGACCAGCGCATCGTCTATGTCCTGGACCTGACCGAGCCCACCGGCCTTTTCGAGGCGCGCGATTTCCAGGTCCGCGACGGCGACACGCTCTACGTGACCGAAGCCCCCTACGTGCAGTGGCAAAAGACCCTCAGCGCGATCACCGGGTCGACCGCCGTCGCCTCGAACCTGGCAAATACCGCCAATTCCGGGAACTGACGGCGCCGTGCCGCAGGGGTCCGGCCCGCTGATTGGGGTGCCGAAGCGGCTCTACCATCAGAACCTGTCCTTCCTGCGAAACCCGCGCCTCCACCGCATGCTGGAGCTTGCCGGGCATGAGCTTCGGCCCGGACTTCCGGGGCGCGGGGACGGGGTGCTTGTCTGGGGGGCCAGCCCGACCGCCTGGCGCGGCGAGCGGATTGCGGCCCGCCGCAAGGTGGCGCTGGTGCGGGTCGAGGATGCCTTCCTACGCTCGGTCCATCCCGGACGGGCACTGGGCGAAGCCCCGCTCGGCCTGCTGTTCGACCCCGTCGGCCTGCACTTCGACAGCAGCCGTCCCTCGCGGATGGAAGAGATTCTGCTGGATTCCAGCTTGTACAATTCGAACATTTTGAATGAAGCAAATCAGCTAACTAATTGTTTGATTGAGACTGGATTATCCAAATACAACAATTTTGACCCGGACTTGGCCGCTCCCACCCCCGGCTACGTTCTGGTCATCGACCAGACCGTTGGCGACGCATCGATCCACCGCTCGGGGGCGACGATGGCGACGTTCCGGCAGATGCTGGCGGCAGCACGGCGGAACCATCCGGAACGGCGCATCGTCATCCGCACCCATCCCGAAAGCCGGGCGGGCCTGCGCCCCGGCCACTACGGTTCCGGCGATGCCGGTGGCCGTGTCAGCCTCCTGACCGCTCCGGTCTCACCGCATCTCCTTCTGGCCGGCGCGGCCGAGGTCTACACCGTCTCGTCCCAGATGGGATTCGAGGCGATCCTGCACGGCCACCGACCCCATGTCTTCGGTCAGCCCTTCTATGCGGGATGGGGCCTGAGCCAGGACGAACACCCGATCCCCCGGCGCACGCGGGCCCTGACGCGGGAAGAGCTTTTCGCCGGGGCCATGCTTCTTGCCCCGCTCTGGTACGACCCCTGCCGGGACCGGCTCTGCGGTTTGGACGAGGTGATCCACCAGCTGCAGGCCGAAGTCCGCGCCTGGCGCGACGACCGTCGCGGCCATGTCGCCACCGGAATGCGGCTGTGGAAGCGGTCCCGCCTGCAAGAGGTGTTCGGCGGCACGCAGCCCTTGCGCTTCCGCGACGCACCCGCCGCCGCAAACCGCCTGGCCCGCCGCACCGGCCGCAGCCTCCTCATCTGGGCCGGGAAGGAACCAGAAGGCTTCAAACCCGACGTCCCCTGCCTGCGGGTCGAGGACGGGTTCCTGCGGTCGCGCGGGCTGGGCGCGGAACTGGTGCCGCCGCTGTCGCTGGTGACCGACGACCTTGGCATCTACTACGACCCCACCCGCCCCTCGCGGCTTGAGGCGCTGATCGCCGCGCCCCTGACCGACAGCCAGCGCAACCGGGCAATGGCGCTGATCGACCGGCTCTGCGCCGAGGGCCTTACGAAGTACAACCTTCCGGGCGCATCCCCCACCCTGCCCCCCGGCCACCGCATCCTGGTGCCGGGCCAGGTCGAGGATGACGCCTCGATCCGCCGGGGCGCGGGCGCGGTGCGGACGAACCTTGGCCTTCTGCACGTCGTAAGGGCTGCAAACCCCGACGCGGTCATCCTGTACAAGCCGCACCCGGACGTGGACGCGGGCCTGCGCCCCGGTGCGGTGGATGCCACTGGCTTAGCTGACCGCGTCGTCGCACAGGCCGATCCCGCCGCCCTGTTGGCCGAGGTGCAGGAGGTTTGGACCATGACCTCGCTTCTGGGGTTCGAGGCGCTGGTCCGCGGCGTTCTCGTGACCTGCCTTGGCGCGCCCTTCTATGCCGGATGGGGCCTGACCCGCGACCTTGGCCCCGTGCCGGACCGCCGCACCGCACGCCCCGACCTCGCGCAACTGGTTCACGCGGCGCTGATCGCCTACCCGCGCTACTGGGACCCGGTCAGCCGCCGTCCCTGCCCGGTCGAGGTCGCGCTCGACCGCCTGGCCTCAGGCGAGATCCCGCATCCGGGGCCCCTCAACCGGCTTCTGTCCAAGCTGCAGGGCCGCCTTTCGGGCTATGCGCATCTCTGGCGCTGACCGCGACGGGAAGCCGAAGGCGCACGAGAAGGGCCCTGCCTCAGCGCACCAGCCGCCAGAACCGCCACATCAGGCTGCCCGCCGCGCAGAAAAGGCCGATGACCAGTCCCAGCCACAGCCCGACGCCGCCATAGCCCAACTGGAACGCCAGCACATAGCTGCAGGGGATGCCGACCACCCAGTAGCTGACCGCCGCCAGGATCAGCGGCACCCGCGTGTCCTGCACCCCGCGCAAGAGGCCCAGCGCCATCACCTGCATCCCGTCGGCCAACTGGAAGAGCGCCGCCACCCCCAGAAGCACAGTGCCGTAAGCCAGGATCGCCGCACTTTCCGGCTTCGACAAGTCCAGGAACAAGGCCACGATAGGCTCGGGTGCCGTCAGCAGCAGCGCGACCGAGGCGAAGGCCACCCCGAACGAGATCACCACAGCCACCTTCGCTGCCTGACGCAAAGCCATCCGGTCGCCTTGCCCGTCGAACCGTGCAATGCGGATCGTCGCCGCGCTGGACAGCCCGACATGCAGCATGAAGGTCAGCGCCGCCACCTCCAGCGCGATGCCGTGGGCGGCAAGCTGCACCGTTCCGATCGATCCCATCATCAGCGCCGAGGCCTGGAACATCCCACCTTCGGCCAGTCCGGTCAGCCCGATGGGCAGGCCCAGCCGGAAGACCTGGCCCATCGCGTGCCAATCCGGCCGCCAGAAGCGCTGGAACAGATGGAACCGGCGCAACTCGGGCAAGAGGTGGGCATAGATACCCAGGACGACCAGCGACAGGACCTGGACCGACACCGTTGCCACGGCCGAACCACGCGCCCCCATTTCGGGAAAGCCCCAGTTGCCGAAGATCAGCACCCAGTTGACTCCGATATTCAGCGCCACGGCGGCCAGAGTGACCCAAAGGACGACCTGCGTTCGGTGCAGTGCCGAAAGGTAGCTTTGCAACACCGTGACGACCAGCGCAGGCACCATCCCCAGGCCTGCGATCCGCATGTAGTCCTGCGCCAGCGCTGCGACCTCCGGGTCCTGTGCCAGCGCCAGCAGGATCGTTCCGGACCACCAGAAGATCGGATAGACCGCGATCCCGTAAAGGATCGACAGCCAGATTCCCATCCGCGTGTCCCGGCGGACCTGCGTCTCGTCGTCCCGGCCCAGGGCGGCGGCGACCATCGGCATCACTGCCTTGGCAATCCCCCGGCCGCCGCCGAGAACGACACACATACCCGACGCGCCGCGCTCCCGATCGGCCAGCGCCACGACGCCATACCAGCCGACCATGACCGTATCGCTCACATGCAGCGCCATCTGCGCCAGGTGCGACCCGATGAGCGGCAGGCCCAGCACGAGGGTCTCCCTCGCGTGGGTCGAATTGGACATTTGTGCAGTCATGAGACTGGCTTACCGTTGCGGGCAGCCGGGCACAAGGCACCCTTTCCGCCGCAGCGCGGCGTCATAGGCTGGCGATAAGAAGCCCCCCTGCGGCCACAGCAATTGCCACGCCTACGGCAAGCTGGATCACCGGCATCGCCCGCGCGACCCCACCAAGGCCCAGGCCCACGAACGCCCCCTCCCGCGCCCAGACCGCCAGCAGCGCCGCCGCGACCGTGACCAGCGCCGTGCCCAGGCCCATCACGAAGGCCCCTGCCACCCCCGCCACCGCGATCCCCAATTGCCAGGTCAGGACCAGCACGAACAGCGCCCCCGAACAGGGCCGCATCGCGATCCCCGCGACCAGTGCCAACCCGTCCCGCCAGCCACTGATCCGCTCGGCCTCTTCCAGACTCGGCCCGTGCGAATGGGTGCACTCGGGGCCGTGGTCGTGGTGATGGTGCCCGTGACTATGACCGTGACTATGACCGTGACCGTGACCGTGATCATGGCCGTGCTGGTGGCCGTGGGAGTTGGCCTTGGCATGCACCTGCCGCCGCAGTCCAGCAAGCCCGCTCCAGACCAGCCAAAGCCCCAGTCCGGCGATCAACGCATGGCCCACCGGGGTCATCCAGCGCTCTGCCGCGCCCTCCACTGCCGTCCGGGTCAGCCCTAGCACCGCCAGCGCTGCATAGACCAACCCAACGGCAACCGCCGCCTGTGCCAGGCTGGAGGCCAGCGCCAACCCTGCCAGTCGCCCCACCGGCACCCGCCGCGCGACACCGTAGCCGCCGATCACCAGCTTGCCATGCCCCGGCCCTGCCGCATGCAGGACGCCATAGCCGAAACAGACCGCCCAGAACGCCGCCAGCGCCCCCGGCTCGCCGCCCCGCAGCGCACGGATCGCCCCCGCCAGCCGGTCCTGCGCCGCCCGCTGCGCCTCCTGCAGGGCGGCCGCGACCGGCCCCAGCGCGCCGGTCAGCCACAGGACGCCGCCCAGCACCGCCAGCACCAGCCCGGCATAGGTCAGGGTGCGGCGCATGTCA
>JAIXSA010000023.1 GCA_027484915.1 Paracoccaceae bacterium
GACGCTGACTGCGCCAAGGTCGATGGACGCACTCTGGACGCCATCCTCGTCCGACTTCGTCTTCTCGTCGGAAACGCCGCCCCCAAGCGAGGAATGCCGAAGTCATCGACGAGCGACCCTCCCCGCAAACGAGTCGCTTGCGCCATGCCCGCAAATTTGTCAGACATCTGACATTGGTCTGACAGCTCAACGCCGCAGACCAGTTGACGCCCCCGCTCCGGGCACCCCGGCCGTCGTGGGGGGCGCGTGCCAACAAGAACGCGACACACGGTGGAGGTACCGATGACATTTCTAAGACGACTGGTGGGGGTTGCGGCGACTGCGACGCTGCTGGCCACCACACCCCTTGCGGCCGAGATCACGATCTACAGCGCGGGCGACAGCACCAGCGGCTCTTACATGGATTACATGAAGACCGTCTACGCGCGCGCCGGGAACCCCGAGATCGTGCAGCTTCCGCTGACCAGCTTCGACAACAACTTCGAGCTGCACCCGATGGCCGCCGAAAGCTGGTCACAGTCCGAGGACGGGCTGACCTGGACCTTCAAGCTGCAGCCCGGCCTGACCTGGAGCGATGGCGAACCGCTGAAAGCCAGCGACTACATCTTCGCCCTCCAGCGCGCCGCGACCACGGGCTATGACTTCGCCTGGTACTGGGGCTATGCGGGTGGCATCGCCAACTGGGACCCGGTCACCAAGGGCGAGGCGGATGTCTCCACTCTCGGCATCGCGGCCCCCGATGACCAGACGATCACCGTCACCACCTCGGCGCCGAAGCCCTATCTGCCGGGCGTCGTGTCCCTTTGGTATCCGGTGCCCAAGCACGTCTGGGACAAGCTTGGCGACGAATACGCAGCGAACGTTGAAACGATGGTCTCCTCCGGCCCCTTCCTTCTGGAAAGCTGGGAGAAGTCGAACAACAAGATGACCTTCGTCAAGAACCCGAAGTACACCGGGCCCTGGCAACCCCAGGCGGACCGCCTGGTGATCGACCCCTCGCTCGGCGCGCCCGAGGTCGGACTTCCGGCTTTCATGGCGGGCGAATCCGACTTCTCCTACCTGAACGCAGGCCAGATTCCGTTCGTCGAGCAGCGCTTCCCCGGCCAGATCGCCAAGAACGCTGTCTTTGCCACGTCCTACCTCTCGTTCGACCTGGAAAGCCCGCCCTTCGACAACATCAACGTCCGCAAGGCCCTGATGTATGCGATCAACCGCGACGAGATGACCGCGACCGTCCTCAAGGACCTCGCGATCCCCGGCAAGTCGCTCTTGCCGCCGGGATACCCTGGATACAACGAGACGATCACCTCACAGGCCGTCTATGACCCCGACAAGGCACGGAAATTCCTCGCCGACGCGGGCTATCCGAACGGCGAAGGCTTCCCGGAAGTCGAAATCTGGTATCGCGACCAGGGCGGCTACAACGGGGCGATCACCGCGCCGATGCTTCAGTACCTGCAGGCCCAGTTCAAGGACCAGCTCGGCATCACCATGAACATCAAGGTCATGCCCACCAAGGACTGGATGGCCGGCCTCATGGAGCGGAAGAACAACCTGTTCCTTGCGCCCTACGAGTACGACTACCTCGACCCGTCGAACTTCTTCGGCATCTTCTACAACGGCGGCCGTCACCACCACATGGTCAAGGCCTATGACGACCTGGTGGCCCAGGCCGACAGCAACCCCGTCTGGGAAGAACGCCTGAAGCTCTACATCGCGGCCGAGCAGGTGCTGATCGACAACGCCTCCTTCGTCCCGCTGGTCCACCCGGTGACGAATGCCGTGGTCAGCTCCGAACTGAAGGGCGACGGCACCCTGCCGAACAAGCTGGGCTTCACCCCGCTGCGCCAGCTGGCACTTTACTTCTACACCCACGTGACGAAGTAAGCCCGCCACAAGTCCGCCTCTTCCGGTTTCGCCGGAAGAGGCTTTCCCAGCCTGAAACCACCCGGAAAAATGCCGCTCGTCGACATCCAGAACCTGCATGTCAGCTTCCCCCAGCACGAGGGCCTGGTGCAGGCCGTCCGCGGGATGTCCCTGACCATCGAGGCCGGCGAAAGCGTCGGCATCGTGGGCGAAAGCGGATCGGGCAAATCCGTGACCTGCATGGCGGCCCTACGCCTGCTGCGCCACCCCCCCAGCCGCATCACCGCCGACCGCCTGAGCCTTGACGGCGTCGACATGCTGACCGCCTCGCGCCGCGACCTTGCGCGGGTCCGCGGCAAGGTCGCCTCGATGGTCTTTCAGGATCCGATGTCGGCCTTCGACCCCGTCTTCACCATCGGCCACCAGATCGTCGAGACGATCCGCGCCCATACCGATGCCAGCCTCTCCGCCGCCACGGACCAGGCCGTCGCGCTGCTGGATCGGGTGCGGATCAAGACGCCGCTCTCGATCCTGAACAGCTATCCCCACCAGTTGTCCGGTGGCATGCTGCAACGCGCCATGATCGCGATGGCGCTCTCCTGCCGCCCGAAGATCCTGTTCGCGGATGAACCCACGACCGCGCTCGACGTCACGATCCAGGCCCAGATCCTGGCGCTGATCAAGGACCTCCAGGCCGAGCTAGGGATGGGCCTTGTCATGGTCACCCACGACCTTGGCGTCGTGGCCGAAACCGTGGACCGCGTCGTCGTCATGTACGGCGGCCGCGTGATGGAAGAAGGCCCGGTGCAGGCCATCTTCGACGATCCGCAACACCCCTACACCCGCGCCCTCCTGAACTCGATCCCCGGCCGCACCCCCGGCAAGCAGCGCCTGACCGAGATCGCGGGCCAGTCGCCGAACCCGGCGAACCCGCCTGCCGGTTGCCCGTTCCACCCGCGCTGCACCGTCGCCCTGCCCGACTGCGCCACCACCGCGCCCGCCACCCGCCAGATCGGGCCGGGCCGGACCGCCGCCTGTTGGGGGCTGACATGACCGCGCCCGTCCTGGAACTGCGCAACCTGTCCAAGACCTTCCAGCTGCCCCGCAAGGGCGGCTGGTTCGCGGGCCACATCGACCACCACGCCGTCCGCGACGTGAGCCTCACCCTGCCGCGCAACACGATCCTCGGCCTTGTGGGCGAATCCGGCTCGGGCAAGTCCACAACGGGCCTGATGACCATGCGGCTGATGGAGCCGACCTCGGGCCGGATCCTGATCGACGGGGCCGACATCACCGCGCTCACCCCGGCGGAACTGAAACCCTACCGCCGCCAGATGCAGATCGTCTTCCAGGACAGCTATTCCGCGCTCGACCCGATGATGACCCTGGCGCGCATCGTCGCCGAACCCCTGCACATCCACGGGATCGGCAGAGCCGAGGAGCAGACTGAACAGGCCCTCGCCATGCTCGACCGCGTCGGGCTGCACCGCAGTTACGGCCAGCGCTACCCGCACGAGCTGTCCGGCGGCCAGCGCCAGCGCGTCGCCATCGCCCGCGCGCTGATCCTGCGCCCGCAAGTCCTGGTGGCGGATGAACCCACTTCGGCCCTCGACGTGTCGGTCAAGGCGCAGATCATCAACCTCCTCCTCGACCTTCAGCAGGAGATGGGCCTGTCGATCCTTTTCATCAGCCATGACCTCTCCGTGGTCCGTTCCCTCACCGACCGGGTCGCCGTCATGTTCAACGGCCGCATCGTCGAGACGGCAGCCACTGAAACCATCTTCTCTGACGCGCGCCACCCCTACACTCAGGGCCTGCTTTCAGCGATCCCGGTCCTGAACCCCAGCGACCGCCGCCCGCGCCGCTTCCTGACCGCAGACGAGATCGAACGCGGCATCCCCCGCCTTCCCGGGGCGGGACCCACCCCCGCCCTCCACCAGGTGTCCCCCGGCCACCTCGTCGAAGCCGTCGCAGGATAGGAGGCCGACCATGCTGCGCTACATCATCGGACGGCTGCTCTCGATCCTCCTGACCTTTTTCGTCGTGTCGCTCATCGTCTTCCTGATGATGCACTCCGTCCCTGGCGGGCCTTTCGACGGCAACGACATGCCGGTCTCGGACGCAGTGAAGGCCAAGCTCAACGCCAGCCTCGGCTTGGACAAGCCGCTCTACGAGCAATACCTGCGCTACATGTGGGGCGTGCTGCACTTCGACTTCGGAGTGCCGTTCCAAAGCCCCGGAGAAACCGTCACCGAACTTCTCGCCCGCGCCTGGCCGCCCAGCCTGATCCTTGGCGGGTCCGGTGTCCTGATCGGCGCACCCTTGGGCATCCTGATGGGCATGGCCGCCGCGCTCCGCCGCAACACCTGGTTCGACTATCTCGTCTCGGCCGTCTCGACCCTTGGCCTGACCATCCCGGTCTTCGTGATCTCGATGATGCTGATCATGGTCTTCTCGGTCTGGCTGAACTGGCTGCCCGCGGGCGGCTGGGAGAAACCCTACAGCTGGATCCTGCCCATCACCGCCTACGCCGCCGTCCCGATGGCGACCTATGCCCGCTACACCCGGTCCGCCATGCTGGACGTGATGACCAAGCCCTTCGTCACCGTCCTGCGCGCCAAGGGGCTGTCCGAACGCCGGATCATCTTCCAGCACGTCCTGCGCAATGCCGCCCTGCCGCTGGTCACCGTCTTCCTCCCGATGTTCATCGGCACTGCCACGGGGTCCATCTTCGTCGAGGCCATGTTCCGCGTCCCCGGCCTTGGCGCCTATTTCGTCTCGTCCATCGAACTGCGGGACTACCCGTTGGAAATGTCGCTGATCCTGATGATCACCATGATGTTTTGCGTGGCCTATCTGATCTCGGACATTGTCTACGCGCTTCTGAACCCCCGCATCCGGTTCGGAGGCAAGTCGTGAGCCAGACCCGCAGCCCCCTCTACTTTGCCCTGCGGCGCTTTGCCGACAACAAGGCCGCCGTCGTCTCGGGCATCATACTGGGGGTCATCCTCCTGATGGCGATCTTTGCCCCCCTCATCACCCCCACCGGCTATGCCGACCAGGACTATCTGACCGAGGCTCTGTCCTTCCCCTCAAGCCAGCACTGGATGGGGATCGACGACCTTGGCCGCGACTTCTTCACCCGCATCGTCTACGGCGCGCGAGTCTCGCTTTCCATCGGCTTTTCGGCAGCCCTTTTCGCCGTCCTGATCGGCATCCCGCTGGGGGCCATCGCCGGCTTCTACGGCGGCTGGGCCGACTGGATCGTCATGCGCCTGATCGAGCTGTTCTCGGTCGTCCCGCCGCTTCTTGCCGCGATGCTTCTGGGGGCGCTGACCAACGGCGGCTTCTTCACCATCGTCCTCATCGCCTCGCTCTTCGGCTGGGTGCAGGTCTGCCTTCTGGTCCGCGCGCAAGTGAAAGCCTTCCGCGAAAAGGAATTCGTCCGCGCCGCCCAGGCCCTGGGGGCCAGCCCCGGCTACATCATCCGTCGCCACCTGATCCCCAACTCGATCTCGCCGATCATCGTCGGCTTCGTCCTTGCGATCCCCCTGGCGATGATGCTGGAGGCCTCGCTCAGCTTCCTCGGCATCGGCGTCCCGCCCCCGGTCCCCAGCTGGGGCCAGATGATCAACGTCGGAATGGACTTCATGTATTTCTACTGGCACCTCGCCGTCTTCCCCACGCTGGCGCTTGCCGTCACGGTCCTTGCCACAACCCTCCTCGGCGACGGCCTGCGCGATGCGCTGGACCCGACCCTGAAAGGCCGCTGACATGGGTAAGAACCTGGCCGCGCAATTCCTTCTCGACCCCGAGGTCACCTTCCTGAACCACGGCTCCTTCGGCGCCTGCCCCCGCCCGGTGTTCGAGGCCTACCAGCGCTGGCAGCTCAAGCTCGAACGCCAGCCTGTCGCATTCCTTGATCCGAACCGGGGCCTCTCTGCTTGGATGCGCGAGGCGCGCGAAGCGCTGGCCGCAGTGGTCGGCGCGGACCCGAACGACATCGTCGGCCAGACCAACGCGACCGCCGCGCTGAACATCGTCGCCCAGTCGCTGCCCCTGCAACCCGGCGATGAGATCCTGACCACCGACCACGAATATGCCGCGCTGGAAAAGACCTGGGCCTATGTCTGCCGCCGCACCGGCGCGCAGGTGAAAGTGGTCACCATCTCGCTGCCCTTGACGCAAGAGGCGCAGTTCACCGACACGCTCCTGTCCGGCCTGACCGACCGCACCCGCGTCGTCTTCCTCAGCCACATCACCTCGGCCACCGCGCTGGTCTTCCCGATCCAGCGCATCGTGGCCGAGGCCCGGGCACGCGGCATCTGGACGGTGATCGACGGCGCGCATACCCCCGGCCACATCCCGCTGGACCTTGATGCGCTCGGCGCGGATTTCTACGCGGGCAACTGCCACAAGTGGATGATGTCGCCCAAGGGTGCCGGCTTCCTGCATGTCCGGCGCGAGCTTCAGCCGATGCTGAACCCCCTCGTCATCAGCCACGGCTGGACCGAGGATGCCAACCAGCCCGGCGCCAAAGGCCCCTTCGGCAACAGCTCCTTCATCGACATGCTGGAAATGCAGGGCACCCGCGACCCCTCGGCCTGGCTGACCGTGCCCGCCGCCCTTGCCTTCGCCCGCCAGCACGACTGGGACACCGTCGCCCGCGACTGCCGCGCGATGGTCCAGGACACCGCCGCCCGCGTTGCCGCCCTGACCGGCCTGCCCGGCTTTTCGTCCCCGGACTTCTGCGCCCCGCAGATGGTGTCGATGCCGGTCCCCGCCTGCGAACCCCTCCTCCTCCAGCGCAGCCTGATGGAGCATTACGGGATCGAAATCCCCTGCTTCACCTGGAAGGCGCACACCATTGTCCGGCTCTCCGCCCAAGGCTATAACACCGCCCAGCAGATGGACCGTCTCGTGACGGCCCTGACAGACCTTCTGCCCAAGCTTTCTGCCCAAGCCTGACCGGCACGGCCCCGCGCCGCGCCACTTCGGAGAAACCCCATGAAGCGCGGCGCGCTGCATCTTTTGGAGCCGATCGAGACCCCGTCCCGCGGGGCCGCCGTCCTCGACGCGATGGCCGAGATGATCGAAAAGGCGGGCCTCCAGATCGGCGACCGCCTGCCCCCGGAAGTGGCGCTTGCCTCAGCCCTCGGCGTCGGCCGCTCCACCATCCGCGAGGCGCTGAACCGCTGGGAAGGCATGGGCCTGATCCGCCGCCGACAGGGCGACGGCACTTACCTGACCGCCCAAGTCCACGCCTCGCACGGGCCGCTGCCGACGATGGTCCAGCTGGAAGGCGAGGCGATCCTGCGCCTGCTCGAAGTCCGCCGCGTGATCGAAAGCGGAACTGTCCGCCGCGCGGCCACCAACGCCACCGCCACCCAGCGGGCCGAGATCGACGCGCTCTGCACCAGGCTTCTCCAGATCGTCAATGCGGGCCAACCCTACCGCGCCGCCGACATGGCCTTCCACGCCGCGATCTGCGATTCCACCGGCAACCCGATGTTCGGCCAGATCCTGCAACGCATGGACGAGGCCTTCGAACGTTCGGTCGAATCCCCCTTCTCGGTCCCCGGCTTCGGCCTTGCGTCCTTCCCGCCGCACCGCGACCTGGCCGATGCCATCGTGGCAGGCGACCCGGACGCTGCCGAGGAGGCACTCCACCGGATCATCGACCTGGTCGATGCCGAAATACGTGCGATCATCGACGGCAAGAAGCCGTAAGCCTACAGGATCCGCGCGAGACCGCCCTTGACCCGGCGCAGGGGGATCGACGACTCGATCGACGCCACCCCGCGCACCTTGGTCAGCCGCCCGACCAGAAACCGCTCGAACTCGCCCAACCCGCTGGTGACGACGCGCAACAGGTAATCCCGGTTGCCCGTCATCAGCCAGCAATCCAACACCTCGGGGAAGGTGCTGATGGCCGCCTCGAAATGGGCCAGCGCCTCGTCCACCTGCTTGTCCAGCTGGACCGAGACGAACACCGTCACCCCGAACCCCAGCGCCTCTTCGTCGATCAGCGCCGCATAGCCGCTGATGATCCCCGCCTCCTCCAGCCGCCGCAACCGCCGCGCCGTGGGCGAGGGACTAAGGCCGATCCGGGACGCCAGGTCGTTGATCGTCAACCGCCCATCCTTGTGCAGCGCGCGCAGGATTTCGGTATCGATGCGATCAAGTGTGGCGGACATCGGCGTGTTTTCCAGAATTCATGGTGCCTTTCGCCGACAATAGCATCCCAGACGCCCATGATAGCTGAAAATCGCTCCAAGACCGGCGGTATGCTGCGCGCAAAGCCACAGGACACCGCAATGACCGATCTCAAGACCGTGGAACAGCGCCTTCTCTGGCTGTCGCACTGGATGATCCACCACGCCAACCACATCCGCCCCAAGGTCGACGCCATCAAGACCGGCGGCCACCAGGCATCGTCCGCCTCGATGGTCTCGATCCTGACGGCACTCTATTTCTCGGCACTACGCCCTGAGGACCGGGTGGCCGTCAAACCCCACGCCGCACCCGTTTTCCATGCCATCCAATACCTGATGGGCAACCTCGACCGGACAAGTATGGAAAACTTCCGCGGCTACGGCGGCGTGCAGTCCTACCCCTCGCGCACCAAGGATGTCGACGACGTGGACTTCTCCACCGGCTCCGTGGGTCTTGGCGTGGCGTTGACCTCCTTCGCCGCGCTCATCCAGGATTACGTCACCGCCAAACCCTGGGGCCGGGACCGTCCCCTTGGCCGCATGGTCGCCCTCGTCGGCGACGCCGAACTGGACGAAGGCAACGTCTACGAGGCCCTGCAGGAAGGCTGGAAGAACGGCCTCAGGAACTGCTGGTGGATCATCGACTACAACCGCCAGTCCCTTGACGGCATTGTCCGCGAAGGCCTCTTCGCCCGGATCGAGGCGATCTTCACCGCCTTCGGCTGGGACGTCATGCGGGTGAAATACGGCGCCCTGCAACGCGCGGCCTTCGCCGAACCGGGCGGCAGCGCATTGCGCGACTGGATCGACCGCTGCCCGAACCAGCTTTACGCGGCACTCACCTTCATGGGGGGCGCTGTTTGGCGCAAACGGCTGACGGAGGACCTTGGCGACCAGGGCGATGTGACCCGCCTGATTGACCGCCGGTCCGACGCCGACCTCGCCGCCCTGATGGAGAACCTCGGCGGCAACTGCGTCGAGACGATGGCCGCGACCTTCGCCGCCATCGACCATGACCGCCCGGTCTGCATCCTTGCCTACACGATCAAGGGCTGGGGGACCCCCATCGCCGGCCACAAGGACAACCACGGCGGGCTGATGACCAAAAGCCAGTTCGACGCCTGGCAGGACCACATGGGCGTGCCGAAGGGCCACGAATGGGACCGCCTTGCCACCATCGCGGACCCGTCGACCTTCCAGGAATGGCTCGACCAGGTGCCCTTCTTCGCCCAGGGCCCCCGCCGCTTTCAGGACGACGCATTGCCGGTGCCCACCATCCAGCCCCCGCCCGACCGCGAGATCTCGACCCAGATGGCCTTCGGCAAGATCCTCGACGACCTTGCCCGCGGCGACAGCCCATTGGCCGGGCGGATCGTCACCACCTCGCCCGACGTGACCGGCACCACCAGCCTTGGCCCCTGGGTCAACCGCCGCAAGCTCTTTGCCCGGACCGCACAGGCCGACGCCTTCATCGAACAACGCATCCCATCGACCGCGAAATGGGAATTCGCCCCCGACGGCCAGCACATCGAGCTTGGCATCGCCGAGATGAACCTCTTCCTCCTCCTCGCCGCCGCGGGCCTGTCGCACAGCCTTTTCGGCAAGCGGCTGATCCCCATCGGCACGGTCTATGACCCCTTCATCTGCCGCGGCCTCGATGCGCTGAACTACGCCTGCTACCAGGACGCCCGCTTCCTGATCGTGGGCACGCCGTCGGGCATCACCCTCGCCCCCGAGGGAGGCGCCCACCAGTCCATCGCGACCCCGCTCATCGGCCTTGCCCAGGACGGCCTCGCCGCGTTCGAGCCCGCCTTCGCCGACGAACTCGCCGTGATTCTGGAATGGACCTTCGGCTACCTGCAACGCGACGGCGAGGGGCAGCCCGACGAACGCACCTGGCTGCGGGACGAAACCGGCGGCTCGGTCTACCTGCGCCTTTCGACCAACCCCATCGAACAACCCGGCAAACGGCATGACGACGCCTTCCGGCAGGGTGCCATCGACGGCGCCTACTGGCTGCGCCCCCCGGGGCCGAACTGCGAGGTCGTCATCGCCTACCAGGGCGTCATCGCACCGCAGGCCATCGCCGCGGCGGGGCTTCTCGCCGACGAGAGGCGCGATGTCGCCGTGCTGGCCGTGACTTCTGTCGACCGGCTGAATGCCGGCTGGACCGCCGCCCAGCGCGCCCGGTCGCGCGGGGTCGCCGGGGCGCAGGCGCATGTCGAACGGCTTCTCACAGACCTGCCGCCGCACTGCCTTCTGGCGACGGTCATCGACGGACACCCTGCAACGCTGGCCTGGCTTGGCTCGGTCATGGGTCACCGGACCCTTTCGCTGGGGGTCGAACATTTCGGCCAGACCGGAACCATCGACGACCTTTACCGCCACTATGGCATCGATACCGCCAATATCGTCAAGCGCATCCTGGACGTCCGCAGCCCACGCCCCCGCGGCTGACTTTGTGCCCGCTCGACGCGACGACTTCCCCCCAAGGTCTGCCCGAACATAGGGAATCGCGCTGTCCGGAAAAGAAAAAGGGCTTCGGTGAAGAAGCCCCGTCCACACAGTCTGATGGTACAGCCTCCCCGGCTCGAACGGGGGACCCCCAGATCCACAATCTGGTGCTCTAACCAACTGAGCTAAGGCTGCACTCGCGGGGCGATTTAGCCCTCCTCCCCCCCGATTGCAAGCACCAATGCACCAGTTTCGCCCACCCGGTCGGACGCTTTTTCCTTGCACCACGTCGCGTCGCCCGCTACCCCCACCCCACAGCCGGGAGCACGATCATGGGCATCAACAACGCCAGCGACATCGCCGCAAACCTGCAGATCGGGCCGACCGATGCCGGCATGGTCCGCATCTACGTCGAAGCCGAAGGCGGGATCGAACTGCCGCTCGACTTCGACCCCGAAGAAGCCGAGGAAATCGCCGAGGAATTGCGCGCCGCTGCCGAAGCCGCCCGCGCAATGGGCACGGCGCCCGCGCCAAAGCCGAAGAAGCGTTAGGCCACCGCAGGCGGAACCAAAATCCGTCGCAGGACTTTGCAGATACGCCGAAGCGTCTAGCCCGACCCAGCCGGTTGACCGACCTCGCCCGCACCGTCACCATACCACCCCAACGACCCCGGAGATTCTTCTCATGGCAGCAGACGGAAACGCCGCGCTTCCCGATGACGACGATGCGGGCGACTGGGGGCCTTTCGGCAAGCCACTGTTCGACGACCCTTCGGCCCGCGCCCTGTCGCGCGTCGGCGTGGTCGATGTCGGCTCGAACTCGGTCCGAATGGTTGTGTTCGACGGCGCCGCCCGCAGCCCCGCCTACTTCTACAACGAAAAGATCATGTGCGGCCTTGGCAAGGGCCTGGCAGAAACCGGCCGCCTGAACCCCGAGGGCAAGGAACGCGCCGTCGCCGCGCTGAAACGGTTCTCGCTGCTGGCCCGCGGCATGGACATCTCTCCCTTCACGGTGGTCGCCACCGCCGCCACGCGCGAAGCCGAGGATGGCCCCGAATTCCAGGCCCGCGTCCTGCGTGAGACGGGCCTTCGGCTGCACGTCATCGACGGCGACGAAGAGGCCAGGCTTTCGGCCCAGGGCGTGCTTCTGGGCTGGCCCGACGCCAAGGGCATCGTCTGCGACATCGGCGGCAACTCGATGGAACTTGCGCGGATCGGCAACGGCAAGGTCGGCAAGCGCGTCTCGACTCCGCTGGGTCCGTTCCGGCTGCAACAAGTGTCGTCCGACCCCAAGAAGCGCAAGGCCCATATCGACGCGGTCCTCGAAGGCGCCGCGCGCGACATCCGGCCCGAGGGCGACCGGCTCTATCTGGTCGGCGGCAGCTGGCGGGTCATCGCCCGGCTCGACATGGAACGCCGCAGCTACCCGCTGACGGTCCTGCACGAATACCGTATGACGCCTGACGGGCTTCTCGCCACGCTCGACTGGCTGCAGACCACCGACCTGCCCGCCCTGCGCGGCCGGACCGGCACAAGTGCCGAGCGGATGGAACTTGTGCCCCTCGCCTGCGAGGTCCTGCGCGAGATGATCCGCATCCTCAAGCCGTCCGAGATCGACATCTCCGCCTACGGCATCCGCGAGGGCCTGCTGTATGAACAGATGCCCGACCGCCTGCGCGCCCGCGACCCCCTGATCGAAGCCGCCCGGATGACCGAGCTGACCCAGGCCCGCATCCCGGGCTTCGGCAAGAAGCTCTTCGCCTTCCTCGAACCGCTGTTCAAGGGCGCGACCGAGGAACGCCTCCGCCTCATCAAGGCCGCCTGCCTTCTGCACGACACCACCTGGCGCGCCCACCCCGATTACCGGGCCGAGGCCTGCTTTGACAACGCCACCCGTGCGAACCTTGGCGGCCTTGACCACCCCGGACGGGTCTTCCTGGGTCTCGCGCTCCTCCACCGCTACAAGAACTCCCGCGCGGGCAGCCGGATGGAGCCCCTGTTCCGCCTCCTCACCGAAACCGACATCCAGGAGGCCGAGGCCCTGGGCAAAGCCATGCGCTTCGGCGCCATGTTCTCGATCGGCGATCCCTCCCAGGCGGGCGAGCTGCGCTGGAACCTGAAGAAACGGCAGCTCACGCTTGCGCTCACCGAAGACGGCCTGGGTCTTTTCGGAGAAGTCGCGCAAGCGCGTTTCGCGGCCTTGGCCCTGGCCCTCAAGGCGCAGACCAAGGTCGTTCTGAAAGCGTCCGAGTGATGCTGCGCCTCGATCACCTCGCAGTTTCCGCCCGCACGCTGGAAGACGGTGCCGCCTGGGTCGAGACGGCGCTTGGCGTGCCCCTCGCGGGCGGCGGCAAGCATCCGCACATGGGCACCCACAACCGCCTGCTGTCATTGGGCGATCTCTACCTCGAAGTCATTGCCATCGACCCGCAGGCCCCCGCCCCCACCCATCCGCGCTGGTTCAACCTTGACCATTTTCAGGGCCCGCCGCGTCTGACGAACTGGATCTGCCGCACCGACGACCTCGACGCCACGCTCGCCTCGGCTCCACCCGGCGCGGGGACGGCCACCGACCTCGCCCGGGGCGACTACCGCTGGCGCTTCGCCGTGCCCGCCACCGGAAGGCTTCCTTTCGACGATTGCTTCCCCGCTCTCATCCAGTGGCAGGGCGACCTCCACCCAGCCCGAACCCTCCGCGACCACGGCATCCGCCTTGCCCGGCTCGAGATCACCCACCCCGAGGCCCCGGCCCTGCAAGCCGCCCTCGCAAGCCTCGCCGACCCCCGCCTGCAGGTCCGTCTCGGCCCCCACCACTCGCTCCGCGCGACCTTCGACACTCCGCAAGGACCCCGCGTCCTGACATGATCCGCCCCGCCGAACCCGCCGACGCCAAGGCCCTCGCGGCCCTCCTGAACCACTGGATCACCGCCACCGCGGTCACCTTCAACCCGGTCCCGAAGTCCGAGGATGACATCCTCGGCATGATCGCGGCCAAGGCCGCCGCCGGCCACGCCTTCCTCGTCGCAGACCAGGATGGCCAGCTCCTCGGCCAGGCCAGCTACAGCCAGTTCCGCGGCGGCGAGGGCTACCGCACCTGCATGGAACACTCGATCTCCCTCGCGCCCCTGGCCAAGGGCCGCGGCATCGGCCGCGCCCTGCTGCAGGCCATCGAGGACCACGCCCGCGCCCAAGGCGCCCACCAGATGATCGCCGGCGTCTCGGGCGAGAACCCCGAAGGCCGCGCGTTCCACGAACGCATGGGCTACCGCCACATCGCCACCATCCCCGAAGCCGGCTTCAAGTTCGGCCGCTTCATGGACCTTGTGCTGATGCAGAAATTCCTCTGACAAGCCGCGCGGCCCCGGTTATTGTCCCCCCATGTCAATCTGGACCCGCATCACCGAGGCCCTCGCCGCCCTCGCCAAGGGCGAGCCGCTCTCCGTCGTCTTCGACAAGCTCAGGAACGACCCGGCCCCCGAACAGTCCATCGGCTTCACCATCGCCGTCCTCGCCCTTGGGGCCAAGATGGCCAAGGCCGACGGCACCGTGACCCGTGACGAGGTGACCGCCTTCCGCCGCATCTTCACCTTTCCCCCCGGCGAAGAGGAACACGCCGCCCGCGTCTACAACCTCGCCCGGCAGGACGTCGCGGGCTTCGACGCCTATGCCCGCAAGATCGCCCGGCTCTTCAACCCCGAAAGCCACCGCATCTGCGCCGACGACCACCACGTCCTGGTCGACATCCTGGAAGCCCTGTTCCAGATCGCCATCGCCGACGGCTCCTACCACGCGGGCGAAGATGCCTTCCTTACCCACGTCGCGAACGAATTCGGCCTGGACGACCGCTGCTTCAACATCGTCCGCTCCCGCCTTGTCGAAGGCGCACCCCGCGATCCCTATGACGTCCTCGGCCTGCCCCACGACGCCACCAAGGACCAGGCCCGCAAAGCCTGGAAGGACCTTGTCCGCGACACCCACCCCGACGTCCTGCAATCCCGCGGCGTCCCGCCCGAGGCGATGAAACTCGCCGAGCGCCGCCTCCAGCTCATCAACGAAGCCTGGCGCGAGATCTCCGCCAAGGCGGCGGCATGACCCGGCCCCTCCGGCTGGCCACCTACAACGTCGAGTGGTTCAACGCCCTCTTTGACGACAACGGCCGGATGCTCGAGGACCGCGCCCCCTCCAGCCGCTACAAGATCAGCCGGGGCGAGCAGCTCTCTGCCCTTGGTATCGTCTTCAATGCCCTCGACGCCGACGGCATCATGATCATCGAGGCCCCCGATACCAACGGCAAACGCTCCACCGTCAAGGCTCTGCAGACCTTCGCCAAGGCGGCTGGCCTGCGGGCGCACCGGGCGCTGATCGGCTATCCATCGGAAACCGAACAGGAAATCGCGTTCCTTTACGACCCCGACCGCCTCACCGTCCGCCACGATCCGCAGGGCCATCCCTCCACCAGCCACGGCTCGCACGACGCCCCCCGCTTCGACACGACCTTCCGCTACGACCTTGATGCCGACAACGTCTCGGAATCGATCCGCTTCTCCAAGCCGCCGCTCGAACTGGCCGTGACCACGGCGGACGGCGCCCGGCTGCGACTGATCGGCGTCCATGCCAAGTCGAAGAACCCCTACGGCGCCGTCGGCCGCGAGGCGCAGATCCGCCTGTCCATCGAGAACCGCAGGAAACAGCTCGCCCAATGCCTCTGGCTGCGCCAGCGCGTCGAAGGCCATCTTGCCGCAGGCGAAAGCATCGTCGTGATGGGTGACTTCAACGACGGCCCCGGTATCGACGAATTCGAAAAGCTCTTCGGCCATTCCGGGGTCGAGATCGTCCTCGGCACCACGCCCGACCCGGCGCTGAAGCTGACCGATCCCCATGCCAGCATGGCGCTCCAATCCCGCGTCGGGATCATGCCCACGACGGCCCGCTTCTACCTCGCCCCGCAGAAGCGCTTTTTCGAGGCGCTGCTCGATTTCGTCATGGTCTCTCCCGACCTTGCAGGCCGCGGTCCAGAATGGCGCATCTGGCACCCGTTCAACGACCCCCGCATCATCGAGATTCCCGAACTGCGCGAGGCGCTTCTGCAGGCGTCGGACCATTTTCCCGTGACAGTCGACCTCCCACCCGCCCCCTGAGCCCCCAGGTTTGACAAGGGCCCCACCACTTCCCATATGCAGACCATGAAAAAGCTCGCCCTGGTCCTGATACTCGCCGCCACCCCGGCCCTTGCACAAGAGGCCGAGCCCGCACCCGCGCCCCAAGCCGAGGACGAAGGTTTCAGCCTGATGGAAGAAGGGATGAAGCTCCTCTTCCGCGGCTTCATGACCGAGGCACAGCCTGCGCTGGACGAAATGGCTCAGGCGCTGCAAGAGATGCAGCCCGCGCTCGACGCGCTCGGGGAAGAGATCGGCCCCAAGATCACCGAGCTTTTCGCGCTGGTCGACGACTTCACCAACTACGAGATGCCGGTGATCCTGCCGAACGGCGACATCCTGATCCGCCGCACCACGCCCCTTGACCCCAAGGCCGCCCCGCAAACTGAACCCCAGCCCGGCCCGAACGGCGAAATCGAACTGTAACGCGGCGAAACAGAACATCTGTAAAGACCCTTCACCGCCGCCGCCGCCGACCCGCGACGAGAAGCCTTCGTGGCGCAGCCCAGCGAAATCCGCGTTGCACCTTCGCGGCGGATCACCGACAACGGTCATGCTTTGCACAGGCCTTTGACGTGAAACCGCCCGCCAAACCCCTGCCTCCCGGCCCACCGGTCCTGATCGACACGCCGCGCTTTCGCGCCCGCTCCGTCCGGGCCTCGGACGCCAGCCAAGAGCTTGCCGACTGGTTCGCCGATCCCGCCCGCATCGGCCCGCTGAACCTGCAGCCACGCCAGCTTTCGCTCCCCGACCTTCGCCGCTTCTTTGACAGCTTCGACAACCGCAGCCGCTTCCTCGTGGCCCTGGTCGACAAGGCCGATGACCGCATCACCGGCTTCTACCATGCCGAGTTTCACGGCCCCCACCGCACCTCGCGCATCTCGTTCCTGAATGGCCCGAACGATTCCACGTCGCGCCGGGCAATGGCGGTGCTGGGCGTGCCGCTCCTCAAGCTGCAATTCACCCGCTACGGGATCGAGAAGATCGTGGCTCAAGTCCTGACCACGAACGAGGTGCTTTGCCGCCACCTCGACCGCATCGGATTCCAGCGTGAGGGATATCTTCGCGCCCAGGTCCGCGCCCCGGATGGGACGCGTCGCGACCAGGTCCTCTTCGGGCTTCTGCCGTCCGACCTGCGGCTCTAGAACCGCATCGTGTAACCGACCCGAAACGAATCGACGACGGGGGAAAGCGTGCTGTCGAAGTCAGGGCCGCTGAAATAGGTGTCGGACCTTTCGAACTCGCCGTGCAGATACTCCACCGAAAGGTTGCGTTTCGGCGAAAGCTTGTACTCAAGCCCCAGGCCCGCGACCGCGCCCTTCAGGCTCTGCGAGTCCGCCTCCGACTGGCCGCCAAGCAAATTGACCGCGGTCGCCCCGGTTGCCATGACCGCGATGCCACCACTGGCATAGACGTGAAGCCGGTCGCTTGCCGCAACACCAACCCGACCGCGCAAGGTGGCAAACCAGTCCGCTTCGCCATACGCACCCTTGCCCGCGCTCAGAAGATCGGAATTGTCGGTGCCCGCAAAGTCGTAGTCAGCCACCACCCCAAGGGTGTAGGTCCCGACTGCCCAGTCATGGCCGAACGCCACATAGGGGAGGACATCGACGCCACCGTTCTCCCGGGCTGAGCCTCCGGCAAGTTCCCGCAGGTCGATGGAGCTGCGACCAATGCCAAAGGTCGTATAGCCGCCGGTCCAGTCCTCGGCCTCCACCGTGGTGACCAGGCCCAGAGACAATGCCACTGCCAGCGCCGAAATCATGACCGTCTTCATCGCCCTGCCCGCTCTTCCCTGCTCTGCGGCAGTGATATGCAAAGATCCGGGTAGAACAATGCTCGCCCTTTGTGGGTTTTCATATTCGAACGTGATGTTGCACCACCGTCACGGCCCGCTCCTGGCAATAGTCAGGTTGCCCGGACCGCATTTGGCTGTTGCGCACTTACTGCGTTCAGGGAAGGGGCAGGAAGGGATGGACCCGCATGCATGCGTGCGTGCGTGCGTGCAAAAGGTTGCCAAACCGCTAACGCCCACAGGCAACCCATTGATCTCAATTGTCTCCACAACCTGCCCACGCGTGGGCACCTATCCCCGCGCCGCCCGGATCAGGTCCAGGATCTCCTTCGCCGCCGCCGGAATGTTGGTCCCCGGCCCGAAGATCGCCTTCACCCCGGCGCCCTTCAGGAAGTCATAGTCCTGCTGCGGAATGACCCCCCCGCAGATCACCAGGATATCCCCCGCCCCGCGCCGTTTCAGCTCCTCGATCAGAACCGGGGCCAGCGTCTTGTGCCCCGCGGCCTGCGAGGAAATCCCGATCACATGGACATCGTTGTCGATGGCGTCCTGCGCCGCCTCTTCCGGGGTCTGGAACAAGGGCCCCACGTCCACATCAAACCCGATGTCCGCGAAGGCCGTGGCGATCACCTTCGCCCCCCGGTCATGCCCGTCCTGCCCCATCTTCACCACCAGCATCCGCGGCCTGCGACCCTCCGCCTCGGCGAAGGCCTCCACGTCCCGCTGGATCGCCTCGAAGCCCGCGTCGCCCTCGTAGGCCGCGCCATAGACCCCGGCGAGTGTTTTCACCTCGGCCCGATGCCGCCCGAATACCTTTTCCATGGCGTCCGAAATCTCCCCGACCGAGGCCCGCGCCCGGGCCGCCTCCACCGCCGCTTCCAGAAGGTTGCCACCTTCCGATGCCCGACGCGTCAACTCCACCAGCGCCGCCTGACACCGCGCCTCATCGCGCGAGGCCCGCACCGAACCCAGCCGCGCGACCTGAGCCTCGCGCACCGCCCCGTTGTCGATGTCCCGGATGTCGATCGGGTCTTCCTTGTCCTTGCGGTACTTGTTGACCCCGACGATCACCTCGTCGCCCCGGTCGATCATCGCCTGCCGCTTGGCCGCCGATTCCTCGATCCGCAGCTTCGGCATGCCCGAGGCCACCGCCTTGGTCATACCCCCCATCGCCTCGACCTCTTCGATCAGCTTCCACGCCTCCTCGGCCAGCTGGTTGGTCAGGCTCTCCACATAGTAGGACCCCGCCAGCGGATCGACCACGTGTGTGATCCCCGTCTCCTCCTGCAAGACCAGCTGCGTATTCCGCGCGATCCGCGCCGCGAATTCCGTCGGCAAGGCAATCGCCTCGTCCAGAGCATTCGTGTGCAGGGACTGGGTGCCGCCAAGCACCGCCGCCATCGCCTCATAGGCCGTGCGGATGACGTTGTTGTAGGGGTCCTGCTCCTGCAAGGACACGCCCGAGGTCTGGCAATGCGTCCGCAGCATCAGGGATGAGGTCTTCTTCGCCCCGAACCCGCTCATGATCCGGTGCCAGAGCATCCGCGCCGCCCGCAACTTCGCGACCTCCATGAAGAAGTTCATCCCGATGGCAAAGAAGAACGACAACCGCCCCGCGAAATCATCCACGTCCATCCCGCGTTCCATCGCGGTGCGGACGTATTCCTTCCCGTCCGCCAGCGTGAACGCCAGCTCCTGCACCAGGTTCGCCCCGGCCTCCTGCATGTGGTAGCCGCTGATCGAGATCGAATTGAACTTCGGCATCTCGGCGGACGTGTATTCGATGATATCCGCGATGATCCGCATCGAAGGCTCGGGCGGATAGATGTAGGTGTTCCGCACCATGAATTCCTTCAGGATGTCGTTCTGGATCGTCCCCGACAGATCCTTCCGGCTGACCCCCTGTTCTTCCCCCGCCACGATGAACGACGCCAGGATCGGGATCACCGCCCCGTTCATCGTCATGGAAACACTGACCTTTTCCAGCGGGATGCCGTCGAACAGCACCTTCATATCCTCGACCGAGTCGATGGCCACGCCCGCCTTGCCCACATCCCCCTCAACACGCGGATGGTCGCTGTCATAGCCGCGATGCGTGGCCAGATCAAAGGCCACGGACACCCCCTGCTGCCCCGCCGCGAGCGCCTTGCGGTAGAAGGCGTTGCTTTCCTCGGCGGTGGAAAAGCCCGCATATTGCCGGATCGTCCAAGGACGGCCCGCATACATCGTGGCCCTGACCCCGCGGGTGAATGGCGCGATCCCCGGCAATTCGCCCATCTGCGGCAAGCCCGACACATCCGCCCGCGTATAGAGCGGCTTGACCGCGATGCCCTCCAGCGTGTCCCA
>JAIXSA010000073.1 GCA_027484915.1 Paracoccaceae bacterium
AACGAGATTGCCCACTCTTGACTTAGCCCCCGCCGCAAGACACCTGTTGGGCGCAAAATCAGTCCCAGAACGGAGCCCGTCCCATGTCCATTCCGCAATCCGGTGGCGGCCCGATTGAACATATTGACCAGCTTCCCGCCTATATGGAGGCGGGCTGCAAGCCGGCCTCTGACTGGCGCATCGGGACGGAGCATGAGAAATTCGGCTGGCTGACCGACACCCGCCAGCCGCTGCCCTATGCCGGCGACCGTTCGATCTCGGCCATCTTTACCCAGCTTGAGGCGCGTTTCGGCTGGACCCCTGTGCGCGAGGGTGAAAACGTCATCGGCCTGACCCGGAACGGCGCGAACATCAGCCTTGAACCCGGCGGCCAGTTCGAACTGTCTGGCGCACCCCTTGTCTCGTCGCTGGATGTCGGGGCCGAACTGCAGAACCACCTCGACGAGGTCCGGACCATCGCCGACCCGATGGGGGTGCGCTTCATGGGGATCGGGGCGGCACCGGAATGGACGCATGACCAGATGCCGGTGATGCCCAAGGGCCGTTACCGGTTGATGACCGACTACATGGGCCGCGTGGGGACCCACGGCACGCAGATGATGTACCGCACCTGCACGGTGCAGGTGAACCTCGACTATTCCTCCGAACGCGACTTCGTGCAGAAGATGCGCGTGGCGCTGGCGTTGCAACCCGTCGCCACGGCTCTCTTCGCCTCCAGCCCCTTCTTCGACGGCAAACTCAACGGCCACCGTTCGTGGCGCAGCCGCATCTGGCGCGGGTTGGACGACAGCCGGACCGGGATGCTGCCTTTCGCCTTTGACCGGGACATGGGGTTCCAAGCTTACGTCGACTGGGTCCTCGATGTCCCGATGTACTTCGTCTACCGCGACGGCAAGTACATCAACGCGCTGGGTCAAAGCTTCCGCGATTTCCTAGCCGGAAAGCTGCCCGCGCTGCCCGGCGAAAAGCCCACGCTTTCGGACTGGGCCGATCACATGACCACCGTCTTCCCCGAGGCGCGTGCCAAGAAGTTCATCGAGATGCGTGGCGCAGATTGCGGCGATCAGGCTCATATCGCGGCGCTTCCGGCCTTCTGGGTCGGTCTCATGTACGACCAGACAGCGCTCGACTCCGCCTGGGATCTGGTGAAGGGCCTTGATGCCGAAACACGTGAGGGGCTGCGCGTCGCGGCCTCTGTCTCGGCTTTGCAGGGCGAAGCGGGGGGCGTCAAACTCCTCGACCTCGCCCGTGCCGCTGTGGGCCTGTCGCATGCCGGTCTCGTCGCACGGGGGCTGGGCGAGGAAGTCCAGCTTCTCCCCCTCGTCGAAAGTCTGAAGACAGGCCGGGTGCAGGCGGACAGGTGGCTCGACCTCTACAACGGCCCGTGGGGCCACGACGTCACACCCCTCTATCAGGCCGCTTCCCTGTAAGGAGCATCCATGCGCACCCACTTCGATGCCGAGCTTGAAGACCGTCTGATCCGCTACTGTTCCATCGACAGCCAAAGCGATGAGGACAGCAAAAGCCAGCCCAGCACGCAAATCCAGTTCGGAATGCTGAACCTGCTGGTAGAGGAGCTTCGTGGGATCGGCGCGCAGGACGTGATGCTGACCGACTACGGCACCGTCCTTGCGACTGTCCCGGCGACGGCGGAAGGCCCGACGATCGGCTTTCTTGCCCATGTCGACACCGCGCCCGCCTTCAATGCGACCGGCGTCAAGCCGCGCGTGATCCGGGGCTACAACGGCGGACCGGTTCGCTTTCCAGATGCGCCCGATCTCGAGCTGTCGCCTGAGGTCTCGCCCTATCTCGGCACGCGGCTTGGGCATGACATCGTGACGGCTTCGGGCACCACGCTTCTTGGCGCGGACGATAAATCCGGCGTCGCCGTCATCATGACCGCCGCCCGGCACCTGATCGCCAATCCTGACATCGCGCACGGACCCATCCGCATTGCCTTCACCCCGGACGAGGAAATCGGTCGCGGGGTCGATCCGCGTCTGGCCAAGGACATCAAGGCGGATTTCGCCTATACGCTCGACGGCGGGGCGGCGGGCGAGATCGAATACGAAAGCTTCTCGGCCGACGGCGCCGTGGTGAAGATCGAGGGCGTCTCGGTCCATCCCGGCACCGCCAAGGACAAGCTGGTGAACGCGCTGCACCTTGGGGCGAAGATCATTTCGACGCTTCCGCAGGTCCGCATGACGCCCGAGACGACGGGTGGTCGTGAAGGTTTCATGATGGTCTACGAGATGCGCGGCACGGCGGCTGAATGCGAGCTGCGCTTCATCCTGCGTGACTTCGAACTGGACGGCCTGGCCGCCAAGGGCGCGCTGCTGCGGCAGGTCTGCGAGGCTGTGTCCGCGACCGAGCAACGGGCGAAGATCACCTGCGAGATCCGGCCCCAGTATCGCAACATGCGCTACTGGCTGGAAAAGGACATGTCCCCCGTCGAACTGGCACAGGGGGCCTGCCGCGATCTGGGGATCGAGCCGATCTCGGTCCCGATTCGCGGCGGCACCGACGGCTCGCGCCTGACGGAAATGGGCGTGCCCTGTCCGAACGTTTTCACGGGGATGCAGGAACTGCACGGGCCGCGCGAATGGATCTCCGTGCAGGACATGGCGCTGTCGACACGCGTCGTCCTGCGGCTGGTGGAACGCGCCGCGCAGGGCTGACCGCCAAAGGTTGCGAAAACGTAAAGGCCCACAACCAAACCATTGATTTCATTTGGTCTGAAAGACGCGCCGCGCGCGGCGCGTCAGGCTTTCTTCGCCCCGATCTTCGGCTCGGTCCCCGCCTTGATCCGCCTCAGATTGTCGGCGTGCCGGACATAGATCAGCACAGTCAGGACCAGCGCCAGCAGGAACAGGCTGCCGTCGGTCAGCAGCATGATCCAAAGCCCGGTACTGGCCGCCGCCACCAGCGCCGCGATCGAGGAGACCCGACCGATCACCGCCGTCACCAGCCAGCTCAGGCAGACCGCCGCCCCGACCATCCAGTTCAGGGACAGCAGGACCCCCAGGAAGGTCGCAACCCCCTTCCCCCCCCGGAATCCCAGCCAGACCGGGAAAAGATGCCCCACAAAGGCCGCGAAGCCGGCAAGCTGTGCCGCATCCTCGGCCAGAAGCCACCGCGCGAGCAGCACCGCCAGCGCGCCCTTGCCGCCGTCCAGCAGCAGCGTCGCAAAGGCTGCCCCCTTGTTCCCGGTCCGCAGCACGTTCGTGGCCCCGATATTCCCGGACCCGATCTGCCGAAGGTCGCCCAGTCCCATCGCCCGTGTCACCACGACGCCGAAAGGGATCGAGCCCAGCAGGTAGCCCAGCAAGGCGGTCAGCAGGAGCATCCCCTGCGAGGTCACGATCTCAGGCATGGCTCACTCTTCCGCCGCAAAGACCCGGGTCCCGCCGACCCAGGTCGCCAGCACCTTACCCTCCATCCGGGCGCCGTCAAACGGGGTGTTCTTCGACTTGGACCGCAGCTTGAAACGGTCCATCAGGAAGGGAGCGTCAGGGTCGAACAGGATCAGGTCGGCGGGCGCGCCCAGGGTCAGCCGACCCTGCGGCAGACCAAGCCGGTTGGCCGGATTCAGGGCCATTGCCCGGAAAAGCGATGGCAGGTCCAGATGGCCCGCATGGTAGAGCCGCATCGCCGCGGGCAGGAAAGTCTCCAGCGCCACTGCGCCCGGTGCGGCTTCCTCGAAGGGCAGGCGCTTCGATTCCTCGTCGGCAGGGGTGTGCATCGAGCTGATGATGTCGATCGTCCCGTCTGCGACGGCAGCGACGATGGCAAGCCGGTCCGGTTCCGATCGCAGGGGTGGGGTCACCTTGAAGAAGGTCCGGTAGTCGCCCACGTCGAACTCGTTCAGCGTCAGATGGTGGATCGAGGTCCCTGCCGTCACATCCAGCCCTGCCGCCTTGGCCCGGGCCAGCGCGGGCAAGGCCTTTGCGGTGGTGATCTGGTCCGCGTGGTAGCGGACGCCGGTCATCTCGACCAGCGCAAGGTCGCGTTCCAGACCCATCCGTTCGGCCATCGGCGACACGGCGGGGATGCCGCGCAGCGAGGCGAACTTGCCCGTGGTCGCCGAGGACCCTGCCGACAGGCCCGGGTCCTGCGGATGTCCCACGACCAGCGCCCCCAGACTGCGGGCATAGGTCATCGCTCGGCCAAGTGCCTTGGCGTCGGTCGAGACGCGGAACACATCCGAAAACGCGATTGCCCCGGCGTCGCGCAGAAAGCCGATCTCGGTCATTTCGCGCCCCTCGCGGGCCTTGGTCAGCGCCGCCATGTGACGGATCCGGACCGGAGCCTCGGTGGCACGGCGGGTGACGAATTCCAATGTTTCGGGCGTGTCGATGGCCGGATGCGTGTCGGGCCGCGCGATGATCGTGGTCACCCCGCCTGCCGCCGCCGCCGCGCCTGCCGAGCCAAAGCTTTCGCGGTGCCGCTCGCCCGGTTCGCCGATCTTGACGCCAAGGTCGACGATGCCGGGGGCGAGGCACTTGCCGCCGCAGTCGACCACCGCCGCACCCTTCGGGGCCTTCGCGTCCCGGGCCAGGATCACGCCGTCCTTCACCGTCAGGTTGCCCAGGACGTCAGTCCCTGCTTCGGGATCGATCAGGCGGGCGTTGGCGAAGTGGATCGTGGTCATGTCCGGTCCGTCCGAAAGGTTGGCCCGATATGCGACGGCGCGGGCGGCTTGTCCACTGGAACTCAGCCGAAGGCGAGCCAGAGCGCCGTGGCGGCCACCAGAACCAGCGCGATTCCGAGCAGGAGGAAGGCCGGGAACGGGCGCTGCGGCGTGCGGTCCGTCAGCATGTCTGGGGCGAGTTGGCCCTGTGCGCCGACGGAGGGCAGGGACTCGAAGTGAACTGGGGGGTGCTCCTCGGCATAGGTCCCGACGGGCGTCAGTCGCGGGTCGAGGGTCAGCGTGACCTCGCGGCCGTGGAGCGCCTTGGACAAGAGGATCAGGACCGGGGCTTTCAGGGCATCGAGACGGGCGGGATCGGGGATGGCGGTTTCGGTGACGCCCAGACCGTCGGTCAGATAGCCGGACAGACCCACGTCGCCGAGGTCGGAAAGCTCGAAGATCTCGATGAACGCGGGATCGAGGTCGGGGTCGCCCAGAAGCTCGGCCGCAAGGTGGGCCTTGTCACGCTGGAGGTCGTCGGGGGTCAGCCTTGCAGTGAAGACGCGGATGCCATCGCGGTCATGGGCGGGGATCGTCAGTTTCATCGCGTCTTCGTAATCCGTTTCGCGGTCGCGGCGGGGTCGGCCTGGTATTTGATGAGGTGGCGGTCCCCCGAGGTGGTGGTGATCTGGACCGAGCCGAGGACGGGTCTTGCCGACTGCACCAGCGCCAGCGGGATCGCGCGCCCACCGGGGCCAAGGAGACGGCGGTCGGTCAGCCGCCAGGTCTCGGCCATTGCCTCTGAGGCAAGATAGGCGGCCCGCGCCCCGATGGCGAGGACGGCGCCGAAGGGCCCCGCGATTGGGTAGGGGTTGCCCTGCCAGACCAGGAACAGTCCCGCAGCGAACCCCAGGACGACCGCCATTATGAGGTGGCCGCGCCAGTAGGCGATGCGGTCGGCGCGGAACTCGACCAGGACGGTTTCGCCGCTCTGCAGGGGCGCTACCGGGCCGAGCATCGGGTCGGGCGCGATCCGGGCCATCAGGCGATCCAGACGATGACGATGGTGAATATGGCGATGAAGACCAGGACGGCGGAAGCCACCATGCCGCCCTGGCGCATCTCGGCTTTGGTTGGCTTGCGGTCGGGGTCGGGGGTCATGGCATCCTGTTCCCTTGGGTCACCCGGCGCTGGCCCCAAGCCGAAGCAACCGGTCATGCACATCACGCGGCTCGGCCAAGTGCAGGAAGCCGACCTCGACGATCTCTTCCTTCCATCCGCCCGAGCCGTCGCGGCTTTGCACCGTGTCATGATCGAAATAGACGTGCCCCGGCCTCGTGTCCACCAGCCGCAGGGGTCGCATCGTCGTGATCGGGTAGGCGCGCAGGGTCTGCACCCCGTAATGCCAGGTCGCGATGAAGCCGCGCCTATTGGTCAGCGTGTAGAAGGTGCGGCGGCGGTTCCAGAAGGACCGGGCGTGGTGGATGATGGTCCAGATGACGCCCCAGGCCAGGAAGACGAGGGCTAGGTTGCCGAGGGAGTCGTTCGACCCTCCCAAGGTGAAGGCAAAGAGCGTGATCCCGCCCGCCGTCGCCGCGATGGCCCCCAGCGTTTCGCGGCGGCCGAGTTGCCAGTAAAGGCCCTGAACCGGCGCGCCTTGCCAGACGATCTCCTCGCCCTCGCCCAGGATGCCGTCCCAACTTCCCGCCTCGTTTGCATCCGAGACGCGGACTTCGCGGTCACGTGGGGTGGGCGGCTTGGTCATGCGGCCTGGCCCTGCAGGTCCAGGATCATCCGGAACACTCGGTCAGCCTCAGCGATGTTCTCGAACCCGGCCTTGGTGGTTTCCAGTGCCCCGTCCGAGTCCCGCTCCAGCCGTGCGTGCAGCCAGACGGTCCCGGCGCGTCGGCCCGGTTCCAGTTCCAGCGCGGTGGTGGGGGTGATCGGATAGACCTTGAGACTGGGGAAGCGTCCTTGGCGGGCGACATAGGCCGCGCGGGTGGTGAGCGTGTAGCGGACGTCGCGCGAAGCGGTGCGGGCTTCGATGATCGGGCCGAAGACGAGGAAGGCTCCGAAGCCCGCGAATGGCAGGCTGAAGACGGTCAGCAGCAGCGCCAGGCCCGCATCCGACGCCGTCTCGGCCTTTGGGAGTTGCATAAGGGCGTAGAAGAAGAGGGCCACGCCGATGCAGAGGAAGGGCGTGCCGAAGAGCATCAGGAAGATCACCTTCCCGCGCTGGTGGAGGCCTGGGACAGGCGAGCCCTCCCAGAGGATGGTTTCATCGGGGCGGAGGGGGAGGGGCGACGGCGTCAAGGTTCCGCGCCGATCGGGATATCTGCTCGGAACCGTCCCTCGTTTGCCCAGTACACCGCACGTCTAGCGTCCTGGTCGTCAATCGCCGTGAACGAAAGTGTGCTCTTAGATTTGTCGAATCGGATCATGCCCGCCCAGTCAATTCGGGCAAGATTGGGCTTCAAGTCCGCACTTCTGATTTTGTCTGGCTTTCGAGAATCCATCCAGAGTGCCCGTTTGGTCGTTACGCCAAGGTAGATCATCCATGGTCTTGCCCTGGACCTCCATGCCTGCATGGCTCCGAACATGGTCATCCAGGCTCCCAACCCGACCATTGGCCAGGCCAGGATGAAGAACTTTCTACAGGATCGGGACTGATCGGTAGCACAGTACTCGGCCATGCTTTGGTCCCATGGCAAGAGCGGGTACGCAATCATCGTTACCACGATACCGATCACGCAAAGCCAACCAAGCCGCTGCTGAAAACGCTGACTGGGTATGGTAGCGGCCCACAGGATCGTTTCTCCGTCATCGAGGTGTCTGTCAAAGACATATGGCGGGGAGCCGCGCTTTCCACACTCCCAGACGGAATACGCCGTCATCAGGCTCACCGCCTCCTCACGCCATCATCCCCACGATCTTCCGCCCCCGCTCGGCCCGCAGGTTCCGCGCGAGAAGGTCCATGCAGGCCATCCGGACTGCCACGCCCATCTCCACCTGGTCCTGGATCACCGACCGGTTGATGTCATCCGCAAGGTCTCCGTCGATCTCCACCCCCCGGTTCATCGGGCCGGGGTGCATGACGATGGCCTCGGGCGAGGCGTAGGACAGTTTCTCGGCGTCCAGCCCGTAGCGGTGATAGTATTCCCGCTCCGAAGGGATGAAGCCGCCATCCATCCGTTCCTTCTGCAGCCGCAGCATCATCACCACATCCGCGCCCTTCAGGCCTTCGCGCATGTCGTCGAACAGTTCGCAGCCGAAGTCCTCCACCCCCGAAGGCATCAGGGTCGGCGGCGCGATCAGGCGCAGGCGGTTTTCCATTTTCCCCAGCAGGATCAAGTTAGACCGCGCGACGCGCGAATGGGCGATGTCACCGCAGATTGCGATTGTCAGCCGCTGGATGCGGCCCTTGGCACGGCGGATGGTCAGGGCGTCGAGCAGCGCCTGCGTGGGATGCTCATGCCGCCCGTCGCCCGCGTTCAGGACCGCGCAATCGACCTTCTGCGCAAGCAGGTTCACCGCCCCGGAGGCCCCGTGCCGGACGACCAGCAAATCCGGGTGCATCGCGTTCAGCGTCATTGCCGTGTCGATCAGCGTCTCGCCCTTCTTCACCGAGGAATTCGCCACCGACATGTTCATCACATCCGCCCCGAGCCGTTTCCCGGCCAGTTCGAAGGACGACTGCGTGCGGGTGGAGTTCTCGAAGAAGAGGTTGATCTGCGTCATCCCAGCCAGCACGTCGGACTGCTTCACCGTGCGGCGATTCAGGTCGACATAGCGGTCGGCGAGGTCAAGGACGGTGGTGATCTCCAGGGGGGCAAGATGCTCGATCCCCAGCAGATGGCGGGCGCGGAAGGCCATGTCTCGTCCCCTTGTCCGGTTTCCCCCTCTATCGCAAAGGCCGGGGGGCGCGGCAAGGGAAAGGCTCTCCGTCGACTTCGCCGCTCGGAGGCGTTCTGGGGGAGGCGTCACTTGCGCTTCAGGTGTTCCTCAAGCCGCGGCATGATCTCGACGAAGTTGCAGGGGCGGTGGCGACTGTCGAGTTGGGGTTTCAGGATCCCATCCCAGGCGTCGCGGCAAGCACCGGGTGAGCCCGGAAGGGCGAAAAGGTAGGTGCCCCCGGCGACGCCGCCGGTCGCGCGGCTTTGCACGGCCGAGGTGCCGATCTTCTGCATCGAGATGATGGTGAAGACGGTCCCGAAGGCCTCGATCTCCTTCTCGTAGACCTCGCGGTGGGCCTCGACGGTGACATCGCGCCCCGTCAGGCCGGTGCCTCCGGTGGTCAGGATGACGTCGACCATCGGATCGGCGATCCACTGTCGCAGACGCGTGACGATGGCGGGGCGGTCGTCCGGGACGATGCCGCGGCCGGCCAGCACATGGCCCGCCTCAGCCAGCCGGTCCACCAAGGTGTCGCCGGACTTGTCCGTCTCTGGCGTGCGGGTGTCACTGACAGTCAGCACGGCGATGCGGACCGGGTGGAAGGGCAGGGTTTCGTCGATGCGGGACATTTGGTTTTGCGTCGCTTTCAGTTTCGGGGCATCAGCGCCAGTCGGAGCGCAAGCGCACCAAAGATCGTCGCACTTATCCGGCCCAGCCATTTCGACAGCCCCGCCGAGCGGGCAATTCGCTGGCCGATGGACCCGGCGAAAATGCCCACCGCGCCGTTGACCAGGAGGCCACCCAGGCTGAACACCAGCCCCAATGTCAGGAACTGCGGCAGGATCGGGCGGGAGGGGTCGACGAACTGCGGCAGAAAGGCAAGGATGAAGAGGATCACCTTCGGATTCAAGAGGTTGACCATCAGCCCCTGCCAGAAGGCTCGGGCGGTGGAGGTGGACGTCACCTTCGCATCGCTCGCGAAGGGCGACGACCGCAGGGCGCACACGGCAAGCCACAGAAGGTAGCCGACGCCCAGCCATCGGATCGCCTCGAACGCCGCCGGATGTGCCGCAACCAGGGCCCCAAGGCCAAGCGCGGCCAACAGCGTATGAACCATCCCACCCGTTGCGATCCCGAAATTCGCCGCCATCGCGGGCCGCCAGCCGGACTTCAGCCCCTGGCCCAGGCAGAACATCATGTCCGCTCCCGGCGTCAGGTTCAGCGCAAGGCCGGCGGGGATAAAGGCGAGGAGGGTGAGGGGCTCGACGGGCAGCATTCAGCGCAACCTCGCCTGCAGAGACAGAAGGTCTGCCCAGGCCTCGCGCTTGGCCGAAAGGTTGCGGAGGAGGTAGGCCGGGTGGGTCATGGGCAGCAGCGGCTTGCCAAGCGCCTGGGTCCAATTCCCCCGTGCCCGCAGGATGCCCTTCGCACCGGTCAGCGCGAAAAGCGGCGTATTGCCGACAACCACGATCACCTGCGGGTCGACCAGTGCGATGTGTCGTTCGACGAAGGGCAGCATCATTGCGATCTCGGCTGGTTCGGGGTCGCGGTTGCCGGGCGGGCGCCAGGGCATGACGTTGGTGATGTAAAGCGCGGTCTCGGCGTCGGGGCTTTGGCGCGACAGGCCGATTGCGGCGAACATCCGGTCCAGAAGTTGCCCGGCACGCCCGACGAAGGGGCGGCCCTCGCGGTCCTCCTCGGCGCCGGGGGCCTCGCCCAGAATCAGGACGCTGGCATTGGGATTGCCGTCGGCAAAGACCGTGTTTCGCGCACCCTTCTTCAGTTCACACAGGTCGAAGGCTGAAATCGCCGCGCGCAGTTCGGCAAGGGTCGTGGCACGTTCGGCCACGCCACGCGCAAGGGCCACGGGGTCCGACACGGAAGGGACAGAAACCGGGGCGGCTGCGACAGACGCATTGGAAACCGATGGCTTGCGGGGCTCGACTGCCAGCTCATAGCGGTTCAAGGGGGAATCGAGGATGATCTCGTCCACCCCCGCCTCGACCTGCCAGGCAAGAGCGGCGAGGGCAGCGTGCCAGTCCTCGGCAATGTCCGGTGCGATTCCCATGCGTCACACTAGGCCCCCGGCGAACCCGTCACAAGCCGACGGGTCAGGGGGCGGGACAGCCCTTGACCTCGACAGCGCCGTTGGCGGCAAGGATCGTCAGGGTGATGCCGGACCGGTCCAGAGCGAAGGGCGCGCCGTTCGGGGGGACGAGTTCCGTCATGCTGACCAACTCGCCACCACGGCGTTCTGTCACCGCTTCGGCCACCCAGACTTCGCGGTCTGCGGTCTCGAACGCCACAACCTCTGGTCGGCCGGGGTCGGGCATGCGGACCGTTGCGGTCAGGCGCAAGCCGTCCGCAATCGGATCGACAGAGCAGGCGACCCCGGTCACTCCGGCCTCGCCGGCTGTGGCGGCGCGCTTGGCGAGGGCGGTCTGGATTTCGGGGTCCGGCGCACCGGGGGGGGCCAGGTCGGAGCGAAGCGACAGGCTGGCCGGCAGGCAGATCTCGTCGCAGACGCCAAGCTCGACCTCGACCGACAACCGGACTGGCCGCGCGGGGTCCTTTGGCGTGATTTCCACTGGCAGAACAAGGTGTTCGTGGTAGCCGATGGTCTGCATCCCGTTCAGCTCGAACACCAGGGGCGCGGGCCAGTGGATGCGGACGGCCTTCACGTTCTCGGACCCCGACCAGTCGAATGTCGGAGGGATGCCGGCATCACCGGGGCTGCGCCAATAGGTCTTCCAACCGGGGGCCAGGTCCAGCTCCACCGCCGCCATGTGCGAGCCATTTTCCATTTGCCATCCGGGCCTTAGCTGCGCGGACAGGACATCGTCCTGCGTCGTGGCAAGGGCGGGTGCAGAGACGAGGGCAAGGCAGCAGGCGGATTTGATCATGGGGGGAACATAGGCAAAGCCGTGTGGTTGGGAAATCACTTTGCGGCGAAGGGTCGTGAGCGTGGCGTTTTCGCCATTGTCTCGGCCGCGCGTGGCGTTATCTTTCAATCACTTGGAGGAGGGTGCCCGATGGACCTTTCCGGACAGATCCTGATCGCGATGCCCGGCATGACCGACCCGCGGTTCGAGCGGAGCGTGGTTCTGCTTTGCGCCCATTCCGAGGAGGGGGCGATGGGGTTGATCGTCAACAAGCCATTGGAAGACTTGAGTTTTTCCGGGCTTCTCGACCACCTGAACATCCCCCGCGCGCCCTCGGGCCGCGACATCCGCGTGCATTTCGGCGGGCCGGTGGAGCGGGGGCGGGGGTTCGTCCTGCACTCCTCGGACTGGGAGCGGGGCGGGGCCGAGGGCACGATGCAGGTGCCTGGGGGCCTGGAGATGACCGCGACGATCAACGTGCTGGAGGCCTTGGCCGCGGGCGGGGGGCCGGGTAAGGCCTTGCTGGCGCTGGGTTATTCCGGCTGGGGGCCGGGGCAGCTCGAGGCCGAGATCGCGCGGAACGACTGGTTGACCTGTGACGCCCCCGAGGGTTTGGTGTTCGGCCCGGACGACCGGGTGAAATGGTCGGCGGCGCTGCGGGGGATGGGGATTGATCCTTTGACCCTGAGTGCGGCGGCGGGGCGGGCCTGAGGGCCGCAAGGGACTCCCGGTAAGGGGTTGGGAACGCTGGGTTAATCCGGGGGATTTGGGGTGGGACGGGGGTCTTTTTGCCGTCTTGCTGGCGTCTTCCTTCCGTCTCTACGCGCGTGGAGATGGGAGGACGTTAACCTTGGGGGGCGAATCGGGGGGAGATCATCCTGGCTATTGAAATAGATCCAATTCAAGCTCAGATTGCTTGTCGTTGGCATGAGCATTAAGGGCTTGGTGAGAATGATGACATCTGAAATCAAGGAAGATGCAGCTGGACCATATATAGAGCAACGACTCTCCGCGCTTGTTCGGGCTCGAATTCTATTCAAGAGAGAGATTGAAATAGACAGAGGTGGCGAAGAGATAAACTTCGACAAGGACTACCTCTTGCGGATCGTTGCGAGAAAGAGCGATATTGATGCTCAGATGCAAAGAATTTTAACGTCTGCAGCCGGTGCAACCCTCTTGATCTACTTGGTTGGTAGAGGGGTTGACCCCACTATCCCCATATGGGGCGTTAAACTGTTGGCGATTCCTGGTGTCCTGATCTTTCTCACAGCATTTGCCTCGTACGCCTTGGTGATGGCCAGCATCTTCTTTTTTAACTCACAAACCTATGCCGCACTGATTGACCAGGTCATTCTACAGAACTCGAGGGATGGGGTTATTGACGTTGACTTGATAAAGGCCGGGCACGAAAGCGAGTGGCTTATCTTCAAGGTGCTTCGAAAGGAGTTCTCATTTTATGCGCCGGTGCATATCGAATTCAAGGCTTGGGGTTCATTCTTTAACCGGGCGATTTTCTTTCTGATTTCAGTAGTGGCCGTTGCACCGTTTATCTTCATTATCGTTGCGCTTCCCACACTGGCGATAACGTTTCTTCCAGATGACAGCCTTGGCTTTGCGGCAAAAGGATTTAGCGTTCTATGCGCTGCGTTAGTTCTACTGCTGACAATAGTGGCGAACTTGGAATTCAAATGTGTTGTTCGCCTCGAAAAGGGAGCAGGGACCTAAGCCCGGCCAGCCAAGGACCTAATTGATGCCCGCGTGCAAAGCTGACCGCGACCGGCACGCGGGGGTGGGGGCGATATATCGCGCCCGCCCCCGGGGGGCGGGTCGGGCGCGGTCAGATTTGCTTTGGGCAAATCTGACGAAGAAGGGCGCGAATGAGTGGTGCGCAATGAATGCGCACCCTACGAGAGTCGGGGCAAGCCCCGACCTACGGGCTATTCCCCATACGGCACCCAGACTGTCTTGATCTCGGTTGCCTGGGCCAGGAACAAGCGGCCTTCGGAGGTGGGGGAGAGCCAGTCGCGCGCCCTGCCGTGGTTGACCCAGGTGCGTTTGAGGTTGCCGGCGGCCTCGCGCTCGATCAGGGCGGAGAGGGGGTGGGAGGAGAAGCTCCACACCGCGTCCACGTCCATGTGGCCGGCGAGGGATTTGGCGAGGTCGGGGGCGGGGCCGGTGACGATGTTGACGACCCCGGCGGGCACGTCGGAGGTGTCAAGGACCTGGTAGAAGTCGGTGGCGCTTAGGGGGGCGGTGCCGGGGACGAGGACTACCGTGTTGCCCATCGCGATGGCGGGGGCCATGACGGAGATGAGGCCGAGGAGGGGGGTCTCATCCGGGAGCATCGCGCCGATCACCCCGACGGGTTCGTTCATGGCGAGCGCGATGCCACGGATGGGGACGGATTTGGCGGCGCCGTCGTATTTGTCGGCCCAGGCCGCGTAGGTGAAGAGGCGCTGGATGGAGGCGTCGACCTCGGCTTGGCCGGGTTTGCCGGTGAGGTCCTGGAGACGCTGGGCGAACTCGGAGGCGCGGGCGGAGAGGTTTTCGGCGATGAAGTAGAGGACCTGGGCGCGGTTGTAGGCCGTTGTTTTGGCCCAGCCTTTGGCGGCGTGGGCGGCCTCGACCGCGTTGCGGATGTCCTTTCGGTTGCCGATGCCGACATGGCCGAGGAGCTTGCCCTTGGGGCCGTAGACGGGTTGCGAGTAGCCGCTGTCGGGGCGGGCCTGTTTGCCGCCGATGTACATTTTGGCGGTACGGTCGAGGGCGTCGGTTTGCGCCTCCGACGGCGCGGGGATGGGGTGCGCGGGCTTGAGGGCCACGGGTTTGGCAGAGGGCTTGAGGTAGGCCATCAGGCCCTCCCACCCGCCTTCACGCCCGAAGCCGGATTCGCGGACGCCGCCGAAGCCCGCGGCGGCGTCGAAGAGGTTGGTGGCGTTGACCCAGACGACCCCGGCCTTGAGTTTGGGGGCGATGTCGAGGGCGAGGTTGATGTTCTCGGTCCAGACGGTCGCGGCGAGGCCGTAGCGGGTGTTGTTGGCGAGGGCGACGGCTTCTTCGGGCGTGCGGAAGGTCATGGCGACGAGGACGGGGCCGAAGATTTCCTCTGGCATGAGGGGGGAGGCGGTGCCGAGGCCGGTGATGAGGGTGGGGGGGTAGAAGGAGCCGTGGGCGGG
>JAIXSA010000049.1 GCA_027484915.1 Paracoccaceae bacterium
CCGGAAAAGGTCATGGGCTTCCACTTCATGAACCCGGTGCCGGTGATGCAGTTGGTCGAACTGATCCGCGGCATCGCGACCGATCAGGAGACGTGGGAGACGCTGCACGAGGTCGTCCGCAAGCTTGGCAAGACCGCCTCCAGCTCCGAGGATTTCCCGGCCTTCATCGTCAACCGCATCCTGATGCCGATGATCAACGAGGCGGTCTATACGCTGTACGAAGGCGTCGGCAACGTGAAGTCGATCGACGAGTCGCTGAAGCTGGGCGCCAACCACCCGATGGGGCCGCTGGAGCTGGCGGATTTCATCGGGCTGGACACCTGCCTGTCGATCATGAACGTCCTGCATGAGGGTCTGGCGGATACCAAATACCGCCCCTGCCCGCTGCTGACCAAGTATGTCGAGGCTGGCTGGCTGGGCCGCAAGACCCAGCGGGGGTTCTACGACTACCGGGGCGAGGTGCCAGTGCCGACGCGGTAACAAGCGCGGCCGCAGGAACCTTGAGCGGCACTACAGTCGAATTGGTCAAATCTTCTTGCCAATTTTGTCCCTTTCTGCCAATCAGGCCAGAAAGGAGCACACCTACATGTCCAATGCCGTGCTTGAACAAGCCCGCGTCGTCGCCAGACTGACCGGTACGCTGCCCGATGGCGGCTACGAAGAAGACACGCCGATCTATGCCGTCGATCTGTCGTCGCCGCTGAAACCCGAAGACGCGCCGGATGGGCGGCGCCAGGACATCGATCTGGGTGGCAAACTGGCTTTTGTCATCGAAGATGTCCTGACGCGGACTGAATGCGCGCAATTGATCGCGGTGACAGAGGCGCTTGGCTTCCGCGACGCAGCCCCTGGCATCAACACGCCCCCTGGGATGCGGCGCAACAAGACGGTGCACTGGATTGCCCCAGCCGCCAGCATGGCCGAACTCTTCCGGCGCATTGCCCCGTTCCTGCCGCAGGAACTGGACGGACGGAAACTCTCTCCCGTACTCAGCCACCGGATCAACACCTACCGTTATGATCGCGGTGACGAATTCAACCTGCATATCGATGGCGACTGGCCCGGCTTCGGCCTTTCGCCCGACGGCGGCCGTATGACGCAATGGGCGGGCACACAGTCGATGCTGACGATGCTCTTGTACCTGAACGGTGTCGAAGACGGGCTACAGGGCGGCAGCACCACACTGTACGACAGGGGGGAATTGGCGGCCACTGTCACGCCCCGCACCGGACGCGCGTTGTTCTTCCGGCACGGATCGAACCGCGATTCGGTTCTGCACGCGGGCGAACGACTGACTGGCGATGTGCCGAAATACGTGGCGCGCATCAACGTGATGTACGACCTCTGACCACATCGCCACGGGGTTGACCAGGTCGGACTACTTCCCCAACGCCAGCGTATGCTCCCGCAGCCAGGCCAGGAAGCCGCGCGGGTTCCCTTCCCACTTCTTCAGCTCGTCCGCCGGGATCGGAGCACCAATGACGGGCCGAGTCGGCTTGAAGAGGCAGCGCTTGATCTCATACAGCAGCAGCCCCTGCCGCACGGTGTCCGACAGCTGGTTCGCGATCTGGAACAGGCGGGAGTTCTGGCCGGGGAAGTAGATCGGCAGGATCGTGGCCCCGGTGGACTTGACGATCTTGTGTGTGAAGACGTTCCACTCACCCTCGACCGCCGGGCCCCACCAGCCCTCGGACATCGCGACCTTGCCTGCCGGGAACAGGATGATGACCCCCCCGGCCTTCAGGTGCGCCAGGGTCTCCTCCCGCATCTGCAGCCCCAGCTCGCGGGCATTGTCCTCGTGCGGGAAGGGGACGGGGATCATGAACTCCTCGACCTCGGGGATCCCGGTCAGCAGCGAACGGGTCAGGATCTTGAAGTCCGACCGCACGCGGTTGACCATCTCGGCCAGAACCATGCCGTCCACCAGGCCCGAAGGATGGTTCGAGCAGACGACCAAGGGACCGGTCTTCGGGATCAGCGCGATTTCCTCAGGCGGGGTCTCGATCCGGATCCCCATGTGGCGGATCGCCTTGGGCCAGAAGGGCGCGCCGTGCGGGGCCCCGGATTTTTCAAAGCTGCGGATCAGCCGCAGAAGCTGGACCTTCGCGGTCAGCCATTCGATCGCGCGGATCGTGTTTGCCTTGAACGGGTTCTTGAAGGTTCCCGCATAGGACAGCCGCCGCATGTCATACGGACGGTCAGCCGGAACGGCCGCAGACGACGGCGTCTCGGATACGATCTGGCTGTGGTCTGTCACTAAGCGGCTATCCCCAGGGTGGCCCTGACAGAGTCGGGGCGTCTCCGCTCAATAGTCCTCTCCGAACCGGGCCGCAACAAGCGCCTCCAAAGCATCGGCGAGTTTCTCCGCTTCATCCCCGCTGGTCGTGACGTCGATCGTCGTCCCGCGCGAAGCCCCCAGCATCAACAAGCCCATGATCGAATCGCCCGAAACCTCCATCCCGTCCTTGGTGACGGTGGCGCGTGCCTCGTGCGCTTCGACCACCTCGACGAACTTGGCGCTGGCGCGGGCATGCAGGCCCTTTTCATTGACGATCCGGAAGGTGCGGCTGGTCATTCGGGGTCCCTTCAGGCCCCGCCGCCCAGGTCGAGGCTGTTGATATACTTGCGCCCCGCGTCCAGTGCGGCGGCCACGGCTTCAGGAACACCCAGGTCGCGCGATTTGGCAAGCTTGATCAGCATGGGCAGGTTCGCACCGTACAGGATGCGGCGGCCCGAAGTGGCACAGGCGGGCAGCGACAGGTTCGAGGGCGAGCCGCCGAACATGTCCGTCACCAGCACCACGCCATGCCCGGTATCGACGGCATCGGCCGCGTCGCAGATTTCGGCCTGCTTGGCGGAACGGTCGTGGTCATCCTCGATGGAGATCGCGCGAACCCCGTCCTGTCGGCCCACGACATGTTCGACCGCCGAGAGGTATTCCCGCGCCAGACCGCCATGTGCCACGATCACGATACCGATCAACCGCCTGCCACCTTCATTGCCTGGGGCTCATGGACCGCAGCCTTGCGTTCCAGTTCCCGGTGCCGTTTTGACACCGGCCAGCCCGCCTCTGCAAGCGCCTTACCGACCATTTCGGCCATCGCGACCGACCTGTGTTGCCCTCCGGTACAGCCAAAGCCGATGGCAAGATGCGCCTTGCCTTCTTCCAGATGGGCCGGAAGCAGAAACAGCAGCAGATCAATCACCTTGCGGAGGAATTCGTCAAACCGCTTGTCGCCGCGGACAAAGGCCTCCACCTCCGGATCGCGACCATCCAGCGGGCGAAGGGCGGGTTGCCAGTGGGGATTCGCCAGGAAGCGGCAGTCGAAGATCATGTCCACTCCGCGCGGGATGCCGCGCTTGTAGCTGAACGACTGGACCGAGACCGACAGCCGCCCCGACGGCGTGATATCGAAGATCGCCGCGAGTTCCGCCTTGAGGTCGTGCTGCGTCAGTTCGGTCGTTTCGATCAGGTGGTCGGCGCGCACCCGGATCGGGGCCAGCAGGTCGATCTCCCGCTCGATCCCTTGTGCCGGGGTTTCGTTAGGGGCCAGCGGGTGGCGGCGGCGGGTTTCGGAATAGCGCTGGATCAGCACGCCGGGCGCGCAGTCCAGGTAGAGCACCTCAAGTTGCACGCGGGGGTCGCGGGTCAGGCTGTCGATCAGCTCGATAAGCGCAGTGGCGTTGAAGTCGCGGTTGCGCACATCCAGCCCCAGTGCGATGGGCCGGTCCAGCGGCGCGCCTTCGACCAGACGCGGCACCAGCGACAGGGGAATATTGTCGATCCCCTCGTAGCCCAGATCCTCCAGCACCCGGATCGCAGTCGTCCGCCCGGCGCCCGAGGGGCCGGTCACGAAGACAAGACGGTGGTCATGCACGGTATCGGGGGTCATGGAGTCCACGCGCGTCACGCCTGACGCCCGAAGCGAAGATAGAGCATCAGCGCGTCGGGAAAATGGTCATTCTGCGTGTGCAGCACAAGGGGAAGTTCAATTCCCAGAATCGTGACTGTCCGATGGGGAGGGAGACGCTCGCTTTCGACCTGCCCCATATCTATGGCGAGCGAGATATCTGCACTGTCCACGCTTGGTGCCCGCACAAGGCCTAGACCGCGCGCCTCGATCAGCCCCTGCAGGTCAGGGTTCGGACAACTCGCGACAAGTGCATCGTACTGGCGGACTACCCTTGTCAAATCGTCAGAGACGAGAGCGGCGCCCAGCGAGACAAGCCGGATCGCCAGCGACGATTTCCCCGATCCCGACGGCCCCAGAATCAGCAATCCGCGCCCGTCCACATCGACGCAACTGGCGTGAAGGATGTCTTCGGTCACACCGGCAGGCCGACGACGAAGCGCGCGCCCAGGGGTTCCGAGGTCGGGTCGGCAGCCGTCGGGCGGATGTTCTCGGCCCAGATCACTCCGCCGTGGGCTTCCACGATCTGCTTGGAAATCGCCAGACCCAGGCCCGAATGCTTGCCAAAGTCGGCCTGCGGGCGTTCGGAGTAGAACCGCTTGAAGACCTTGGTCAGCGCCTGTTCAGGGATACCCGGCCCGGTATCCTCGACCACGATCAGTACGCGGTTCTCACGCCGCCGGGCCCAGACGCGGACCGCATCGCCATCCTCGCAGAAGGATATCGCGTTCGTCACCAGGTTCACGAAGACCTGCGCCAGCCGTGCCTCCAGCCCGTGGATCGTGATCGGGTCGGATGGCAGGTCGATGATGAAATCCACACCCTTCTCGCCCGCCTGCTGGCTCAGGTATTGGCAGAGGTTCGAGAGCGTCTTGAGAAGGTTGAACTCTTCCTCCTCCTCCTTCACCAGCTCCGAATCCAGGCGCGAGGCGTTCGAGATGTCGCTCACCAGCCGATCCAGGCGGCGCACGTCATGCTCGATCACGTCCAGAAGCTTGTCGCGGTGCTCGTCCTTCTTCACAAAGCGCAACGACCCCACCGCTGACCGCAAACTGGCCAGCGGGTTCTTGATCTCATGCGCCACGTCCGCCGCGAACTGCTCGTTGGCGTCGATCCGGTCATACAGCGCCGACACCATGCCGCGCATGGCGACTGACAACCGACCGATCTCGTCAGGGCGGGCCGCAAGGTCGGGGATGCGAACCCGGCTTGGCGACACCCGGCGCGAGTCGCGGTCCCGGCCGACTTCCGCCGCCGCCGCAAGGTCCGAGAGCGGGTTCGAGATGGTCGAAGCCAGCATCAGACTGAGGCTGATGGACAGCACCACGGCCAAGACGAACATCTGCAGGATCTGCTCGCGCTCGTAGCGGACCAGCCGGTCGATCTCCTGACTGTTCGAGGTGATTGCAACGACGCCGACCAAATCGCCGCCGATGCTGATCGGCGTGGCGACAGTGAAATAGATACTGCCCTCGCTGTTGCGGGTGACGCGGGTCACGACCTCCCCGCCACGTGCCCCTTCGAAGGCGGCGCGGGCGTTGTCTGCGGGGTCGATCGTCTCGGTCCAGTCGGTCTGGCCCTGCCGGAACAGCACCGTGACGATGTTCCAGACGCCTTCCAGGAAATCGGTCAGGATCGTCGGCTGGTCGGGGTCCGCCACCAGCGTCCCGGTCCCCTGCCCCACCCGCGACGCCAGCAGCGACCCGGTCGGGTCGAAGACAAAGACCTCCAGCACCGGGTCAAGCTGGATGTCCTGCAAGGGCGTTCGGAAGTCAAAGCCGGTATTCCCCGACCGCAGATGCGCCTCGTAGACGGCCGATATCAGTTCAGCCTGCCGCACCATGCCCAGCTGGCGCTGCAACGCCAGGCTGTCGCGGAACGGGTTCATGAACAACACGCCCACCGCCAACAGCACCAGTGCCATCAGGTTGAAGACGATGATCTTCCGCGCAAGTGGCGAGCGGTTCAGTCCGACGATGCTGCGCGCACCCCGGCCTTCCTTCAGCCGCTCGACGGTGGCGTCGGGCGATACCCAATCCTCGCCCAGCAGGACGTCGCCCGACCGCTTGGGCCGGACGTCATCAGAGGCTATCCTGGGGGCCGAGGTCATGAGGGCGGCTGTTATTCTTCGTTGTAGCGGTAGCCGATGCCGTACAGCGTCTCGATGGCCGAGAAGGTGTCATCGACCGACCGCATCTTCTTGCGCAACCGCTTGATGTGGCTGTCGATGGTCCGGTCGTCGACATAGACCTGATCGTCATAGGCGACGTCCATCAGCTGGTCGCGGCTTTTCACGAAACCGGGCCGTTGGGCCAGCGCCTGCAGCAGCAGGAACTCGGTCACCGTCAGCGCAACCTCCTTGCCCTTCCAGGTGACAGAATGGCGCAACGGGTCCATGCGCAGGGCGCCCCGCTCCATCATCCGGGTCTCTTCGGTGGCCGCAGCCTCGCCCGTGTTGATCGCCTCCTGCCGACGCAGCAGCGCGCGGATGCGTTCGACCAGCAGGCGCTGGCTGAAGGGCTTTTTGACGTAGTCGTCCGCCCCCATCCGCAGGCCCAGAACCTCGTCGATCTCGTCGTCTTTCGAAGTCAGGAAGATCACCGGGATCGAGGTCTTCTGCCGCATGCGCTGCAACAGATCCATGCCATCCATCCGCGGCATCTTTATATCCAGAACAGCCATGTCCGGCATCCGGCGGCTGAACGCCTCGAACGCGGATTGGCCGTCGTTATAGGTTTCCACCTCGAAGCCCTCGGCTTCCAGAGTCATGGCGACCGAGGTCAGGATGTTCCTGTCATCGTCGACAAGGGCGATGCGCGACATCTACGAGCCTCCCTTAAAATTGCTGCTGCCTTATTGTTTTGTCACTTATTTTCGGGGTTGGGCCCCGGATAATCAACAGAAAATCGAATCACCCGTGAAACAATGCGACATAGGGTGGCAATTTAGCCAATCCCCGCGACAATTTCCGACCCTCTCTGGCTGCCCTGCGCCGATGGTGGCGCTAACGGTCGAATGATTGCGCTAACTGTTTGAAATCACGCTATTCTTTTGCAAAAATCCCGTGCTATAGGCCCCTAGTGGCCAGCCGCCACAATGGCTAGCCCACGGCATTCATTGGCCCGGATGCCGCCCAATTGGAACCGCCGCACGAACTGCGGCAACGGGAGCTTGCAGGATGATCCAAGGACGCGTGAACCCTCATCAGACGCTGGAGACGCAAGGCATCACGGGTGTGGCGGTCGCCCACTACAACTATGCCGAGTCCGCGCTGGTCGAGGCCGCTGTCCTCCGGGGCGAGGGTCGGCTGGGTCGCGGGGGGGCGTTCCTTTGCTCCACTGGCCAGTTCACCGGCCGTTCGCCAAAGGACAAGTTCGTCGTCCGCTCTGCTTCGACCGAAAACACGATCTGGTGGGACAACAACGCCGCCATGACGCCCGAGGCCTATGCCCGCCTCAAGGCCGACATGCTGGCCCATGTCCAGGGGCGCGAGCTTTTCGTGCAGGACCTGTACGCCGGGGCCGATCCGATCCACCGGCTTGACGTCCGCGTGGTGACCGAACTCGCCTGGCACGGCCTCTTCATCCGCCACCTGCTCCGCCGGCCCGAACGGTCGGAACTCGACGCCTTCACCCCCGACTGGACGATCCTGAATGTCCCGTCGTTCAAGGCCGACCCGGCCCGCCACGGCACGCGGACGGAAACCGCCATCGTTCTGAACTTCGACGAAAAGACCGTCCTGATCGCCAACACCGCCTATGCCGGCGAAAACAAGAAGTCGGTCTTCACCATCCTGAACTACCTCCTGCCCGAAAAGGGCGTGATGGCCATGCACTGCTCGGCCAACCACGCCATCGGCAACCCGGTCGACGCCGCCGTGTTCTTCGGCCTCTCCGGCACCGGCAAGACCACCCTCTCCGCCTCGCCCGACCGCACCCTCATCGGCGATGACGAACACGGCTGGTCCGACCGCGGCATCTTCAACTTCGAGGGCGGCTGCTACGCCAAGACCATCGACCTCTCGCCCGAGGCGGAGCCGGAAATCTACGCCACCACCCACCGCTTCGCGACCGTGGTGGAAAACATGGTCTTCGACCCCGAAACGCTGGAATTGGACTTTTCCAACCGCAGCCTGACTGAGAACACCCGCTGCGCTTACCCACTCGACGCCATTTCGAACGCCAGCGCGACCGGCCTCGGCGGCCACCCCCGCCATGTCGTCATGCTCACTTGCGACGCGTTCGGCGTCCTGCCCCCCATCGCGCGCCTCTCACCCGCGCAGGCGATGTACCACTTCCTGTCCGGCTTCACCTCCAAGGCCGCCGGGACCGAGCGTGGCATCACCGAGCCGCAGCCCACCTTCTCCACCTGCTTCGGCGCACCCTTCATGCCGCGTCGGCCCGAGGTTTACGGCAAGCTTCTGCAAGCCAAGATCGCCAAGCACGGCGCCTCCTGCTGGCTGGTGAACACCGGCTGGACCGGGGGGGCCTATGGCACGGGCAAGCGGATGCCGATCAAGGCCACCCGCGCGCTTCTGGCGGCCGCGCTGGATGGCTCCTTGGGCACTGCGAAGTTCCGCAAGGACCCGAACTTCGGCTTCGAGGTCCCGGTCGAGGTTCCGGGC
>JAIXSA010000102.1 GCA_027484915.1 Paracoccaceae bacterium
GCCAGTCAGTCGTGTGGCGGCGGCGTTGCCTATGATGCTGAAGGCCAGCGCAGCGTCAAGCGCCAGTATGCAAATTTAATGCTTCGAAATCAGTATGATAGAATGCAGGTATAATGATACCTCACATTTTGGGCTTTCATCCTTGCCCAAATTTCCCCGCCGGAGGCATCCGCCGCCCGCCAGGGGTGCTACCGCAGCTTCGGAGGGCGTGACGGGTCCATCCCCGGCGCTGCGGGGGCAAGGTTCTTAACATCGGGCGCGGGCAGGTCGAAGCGCAGCGCAACCCGCCCCATCGCAGCGGCCGCCGGGTCGCCGGCGCGCAGGAAGACGACGTCCAGCTCCCCTGCCTCGATGCCGGAAAAGACCAGCGCCTCGTTCATCGCGCGTGCCAGCGCCGGTTCAGCGCCCTCGGCCACGTCGAGCAGCGCAAGGAGGTGCCCACGGCGGCCACCGGCATAGACGACGCCGGAAAGAAGCGCCGCCACCGCCAACCCGCCCGCCCGCGCCAGCTTTGCGTCCAGTGCTGCGATGACCGCCTCGGGCACCGAGGGGGCGAGGAATTCCTGCGGCAGCGCCTCGACCTCTTCGGGGCCGCCATCCAGCGTCTCGGCCAGCCAGTCCATCGCCTCGGGCGGCAGAAGCATCGAGGAGGGCGCGACGCCAAGGTTCACCCCCATCCCGATCCCCTGCCCCTTGAGAAGACCCGCGATCACCCGCCCCGGCAGGGCTGCATAGGGTGCGATCCCGCCCGTGAAGCTGGCCAGCCGCTCCTCGCGGTCGAAGACGAGGACGACGGGGCCCTCTTCAAGGTCGAAGACCTTTGGCTCCAGGCTTTCGCCGATAGCCTCGCGCTCCAAGAGCAGCACAAGCTCGCCGTCGGCCAGTCGTTCGAAGAAGCGCAGGCGCAGCGTCTCGTTCTCGGGCTCGGCCGAGACGGCGGCGTGGGCGGCATCGAGCAAGGTTACGACATCAGACATCCAGAACCTCCCGCACCCGCTGACGAAGCGCCGGAAGAAGCTCGGCCTCGAACCAGGGGTGATGTTTCAGCCACCCCGTATTCCGCCAGGACGGATGCGGCAAGGGAAAGACGCCACGGGCCGCCGGGGCGCGCCAATCGGCCACGGCGTCGGTGACGTCGCGACGACCAAGGTGCCAGCGGATCGCGGATCCACCGACGAGCAGCGTCAGGGGCATCGGGCCGAGTTCGGCCAGGACGCGCGCGCGCCAGGTCTGCGCGCAGATCGGGGGCGGCGGCAGGTCTGCGCCGCGGGCATCATACCCTGGAAAGCAGAAAGCCATCGGCACCACCGCCACACGGTCAAGGTCGTAGAACTCGGTTTCGCTGACCCCCATCCAGTCGCGCAGGCGGTCGCCGGAGCGGTCGGTGAAGGGGCGACCGCTGGCGTGGACCCGCGCGCCCGGGGCCTGACCTGCCACGAGAAGCCGAGCCCCGGGCCGAAACCATGCCACCGGGCGTGGAGCGTGCGCTGTGGCCGTCGCGGCAAACCCAGACGCACAAAGGCGGCAGGCGCGGATCTCGTCGACTAGCTGCATCCCTGAAGCCTGCCCCGCCGGGTCGCGCCGAGCAACCCCTCTGGCGGGGTTCGGGCAAGGCCTTGCCGTCGGACGCGGTCCAGGTGAGTGCAAGAGTAGATCGAGGAAATCGCGCGGAAGAACCTCTCCGCTTCGCAAAGCGCTTTCGCGCGGTGCCGTCTGTCGAAGCCTTGAGCAGCGCCAATCTCCTCAGCCCCACCGTTTTGGCCGCTTCTTCGCGGCAGCGCCGTTGCGGGGGGTTCGATGCCCCCCGTGACGGCCCCCCGTTGCAGGGAACCGGCCCATTGCGGCGACCGCGAATCCCGGTCAAATGGAAACCTGCAACCGCATCGCCCCGAGTCCGTTTCATGTACCGCGTCTCTTCCTTCGTGCCTCGTTTCGCAAAGGCGATCATCGGAGGCGTGGCGCTGGCGACGCTGTGGGTCAACCTTGCCCCGGCAAGCTATTACGACAGCATCGAATGGCGGCTTTTGGACCTGGCCTTCCCGGCCTGGATTGCCCCCCTGCCCTTCAGCCTGACGCCGCTGAACCTGGTCGCGGACGTGGCGATGTCGCTGTTCCTGTTCTTCATCGGCAAGGAACTGTGGGAGGCGCTGATGCTGGAGCATGGCGCACTCAAGGGCCGCCAGGCACTGCTTCCGGCTGGGCTGACACTGGGGGGCATCGCCGGCACGGCGCTGATGTGGATCGTCGTCGGCAGCCTGATCGAGACGGCCGAGGAGGCGGGCTTTGCCACCGGATGGCAGGTGCCGCTTGGGACTGATGTGGTGCTGGGCTTCCTTGTCGGGCGCGCGCTCTTCGGGCCGGGGCATCCGGCCCTGCACCTGCTGCTTCTGCTGGCGATTGCCACCGACATCCTGGCGCTGCTAATCACCGGGCTGACCCAACCCGATCTTTCGCTGCGGCTCATCTGGCTGGTTCTGCCCCTTGCGGCGGCGCTGGTCACCTGGGCCGGCTTTGGCCGGACGCCCCCACCGGGCACGCCCGAGACCCGGCGGCGCGCAAGCCAAAGGCTTTTGCCCTATGTGATCGCCGGATTGCTGTCGTGGATCGGCGTCGCGGCCTCGGGCCTGCCGCCGGTCCTGGGATTGTTGCCGGTGATCCCCGCCATAGCCCATGCCGACCGCAGCTTCGGGCTTTTCGCCGAGGCGGAGGAGCTTTTGCACGATCCGCTGAACCGGCTGACCCATGCGCTCGCCTGGCCGCTGATCGCGATCCTGTTCCTGTTCGGCCTGACGCGCGGCGGGATCGACCTGTCGGCCTTTGCCCCGACGACGCTCACGACGCTGGCCGCGCTTTGGCTGGGTCGGCCGCTTGGGATGATCCTGGTTGGTCTGGGTCTTGCGGCAGTGCTTGGGCTGCGACTGCCCACGGGCGTCACCCTGCGCGACGTCCTGCGGATCACGATGATCATGGGGATGGGCTTCACCGTCCCTGTCCTGAGCCTGGAGACCGCCCTTCCCGGCGGCGCCATGCAGGAGGCCGCCCGTCTGGGCCTTGCACTCAGCCTGCTGGCGGGTCCTGCGGCGCTTCTGTGGTCGGTGCGGCGTCCAACCGGAAACACATGACCACTTGGGCGTAGCCGCGCACCTTCGGCCCTTTTATGGCCACAAACCCGGTGTTAACGATATTGCCGTAGCAGGACAAAGACACCCGATCCACGGGTGCCGAGGCCATGTATGATCGAGTTCCGGGACGTATCGAAATCCTTCTGGACGGGGACGCAGCGCAAGGTGATCCTTGACCGTGCCTCGTTCCGCGTGGAACTGGGCAATTCGCTTGGCATTCTGGCCGGGAACGGTACCGGCAAGACCACGATCATCAACATGATGGCGGGGCTTGAGAAACCCGACGAGGGCTTGATCCGCAAGTCGTCCCGCGTGTCCTTCCCGCTGGGCTTCATGGGTGGGGTGATCAACAAGCATTCTGCCAAGGAAAACTGCCGTTACATTGCCCGGCTTTACGGTCTTGACCCCGACTATGTCGAAAGCTTCTGCCGCTGGGTCTGCGGGCTTGGCGAGTATTTCGAGATGCCGCTGGCCACCTATTCGTCGGGCATGCGGGGACGGTTCTCGTTTGCGCTGCTTCTGTCGATCGAGTTCGACATCTACCTGATCGACGAAGGCATGCCCGCGACCGCAGATGTCGAGTTCAACCGCAAGGCCGGCAACATCCTGAAAGAACGGCTGAAGAATTCCACCGTTGTCATCGTCTCGCACTCACCCAAGACGCTGGAGAAGTTCTGCCGCACGGCCGCCGTGCTGCGGAACGGAAAGCTCCATCAGTTCGAGACCCTGGAAGAAGCGAAACGCCTTTATGACTACGACGCCTAAGGTCCCGCGCTACAATACCCGGCCGGTGGAACGCTCGGCCGTGCCGACGGACAGCGATCAGCTGTTTGACAACCAGGACGACGGTTTCGGCAACATGGACTTCCGGCGCCCCGAAGATCGCGCGGCTCCGCCGGGTCCGACGCCCCTGGACGAGCCTGCGCCGCAAGGCGATACCGCCGCTGCGCAACCCGTGGCCCGTGCCGTCACCCCGGAAGAGATCGCCCGCGTCAACGCCGCCATCCTGTCCGAGGGATTTACCGACCGGCAATTGCGCCGGGCCCTGCTTATCGCGCAGCGCAGCCAGCTCAATCCGACGTCCGAGGCCGATGCCGTCCGGCTTTTGCGCGAAGCCGGTGTAGATCCTTTCTCGCGGGCATCGATCATACGGGCGGTTGCGCCCTCGTCCAATTCCAAGTCACGCCCCCAGCCCGAGGCGCAGGGCACCGGACGCGAGATTGCCCGCGTGCCGGGTGACGTCGTGCAACTGCCGCAGAAGGCAAAGCCAATTGCCGTGCCCTCGACCGAACAGCGCGCCGAGGTGAACCAGGCGGCCGAGATCCTGCGGATGCAGCAGGAAATAGCGCGCCGCCGCCGCCGCCGTCTGGCGCTTCTGGGCGCGCGGCTTTTCGCCTTCGTCCTTTTGCCGACGATGCTGGCGGGCTGGTACTTCTACATGATGGCGACGCCGATGTACTCGGTGCGGTCCGAATTCGTGATCCAGCAGGCCGGCCCCAGCGGCGGCGGCGGATCGCTGGGCGGGCTTTTTTCGGGCACGGCCTTCGCGACGTCGCAGGATTCAATCGCCGTGCAGGGCTACCTGCAATCGCGCGAGGCGATGGCCCGCCTGGATGAGGACGTGGGCTTCCGCGCCCATTTCCAAAGCCCAGCCATCGACGAATTGCAGCGGATGCCGCCCGACGCCGGGCTTGAAGCGGCCTACAGGGTCTACCGGAAGTTCCTGAAGATCTCGTTCGACACGACCGAGGGTGTGATCCGGATGGATGTGATCGCGGCCGACCCGCAGGTGGCGGCGGCCTGGTCGAAGCAGCTCATCGCCTATGCCGAGGAACAGGTCGACCACCTGACCCAGCGGTTGCGCGCCGACCAGATGAAGGACGCGCAGGCGGGCTATGAGGCGGCACAGAAGGCGCTGACCGACTCGCAGAAGCACCTCATCGAGTTGCAGGAGAAGTTCAAGATCCTGTCGTCCGAGACCGAAGTCGGGTTGATCGTCGGCCAGATCTCGGGGCTGGAGAACCAGATCACCCAGGAACGCCTGGCGCTGGCGCAGATGGAATCGAACGCCGAGCCGAACCAGGCGCGGATGGAGCCGATCAAGCGCCGGATCGCCACGCTGGAAAGCCAGGTGACCGAATTGCGCGCCCGGATGACCGAGACGACCGCGGGCGCGACAAGCTTGGCGGAGGTGCAGGGCCAGCTCATGGTCGCGCAGGCCGACCTGCAGACCCGGCAGCTGCTGCTGGCCCAGGCGCTGCAGTCGATGGAAACCTCGCGCGTCGAGGCGAACCGCCAGGTCCGCTACTTGTCGCTGTCGGTCAGCCCGATCCCGCCCGATGAGCCCGCTTACCCCCGCGCCTTCGAGAACACGCTGGTGACCCTGTTGATCATGCTGGGCATTTACCTCATGGTCTCGATGACCGCCGCGATCCTGCGGGAACAGGTCTCGTCGTAAGGGCGCGTGCATGACGGATGTAAGGATCGGCGGGCTTACCGTCGGCAATGACCGGCCGCTTCTGGTCATCGCGGGCCCATGCCAGCTGGAAAGCCTGGACCATGCCCAGATGATCGCGGGCGAAATGGCTGCCGCCTGCGCCGCCGTGGGCGCGCAGTACGTGTTCAAGGCCAGCTACGACAAGGCCAACCGCACCTCGCTGTCGGGCAAGCGCGGCCTGGGGATGGAAGCGGGCCTGAAGGTGCTGCAGGCCATTCGCGAGATGGGGCTGCCCGTCCTGACGGATGTCCACGACGCGGGCCAGGCGCGCGAGGCAGCGACTGTGGTCGATGTGATCCAGATCCCGGCCTTCCTTTGCCGTCAGACCGATCTTCTGCTGGCCGCAGGCGAAACCGGTGCCGTGGTCAATGTGAAGAAGGGTCAGTTCCTGGCCCCCTGGGACATGGCTAACGTGGCGGCCAAGGTCGCATCGACCGGCAACGAGCGCATCCTTCTGACAGAACGGGGCGTCAGCTTCGGCTACAACACGCTGGTGGCCGACATGCGCAGCCTGCCCGTCATGGTGAAGACCGGCTACCCGGTGATCATGGACGCGACGCATTCGGTGCAGCAGCCGGGCGGGCAAGGCAACGCCTCTGGCGGGCAGCGCGAATTCGCGCCCGTGATGGCCCGCGCCGCCGTGAGCCTGGGGATCGCAGGTGTCTTCATCGAGACGCACGAGGATCCCGACCGCGCGCCGTCTGACGGGCCAAACATGATCCCGCTGGCCCAGATGCCGGCCCTTGTTGCCAGCCTGATGGCCTTTGACCGGCTTGCCAAGACGGACCCTCTGCGGGTGTGACATTGCCGTTGTTGCCGAATATCGGAACGTTTGGGGCCAGGGGACCGTCTACAGTCACCCCGTTGAAAAGGCTTGGCGTCGAAAACGGTCCTGCACGGTCGGCTTCACCGACGCGGGCTGGAACTCTCCTGCCCTTCGATCAAAGCGCCTGCCCTGCCGCCCAGCCCGAGGACCAGGCCCACTGGAAGTTGTAGCCGCCCAGCCATCCCGTCACGTCGACCACTTCGCCCACGAAGTAAAGCCCAGGCACCCCCTTCGCCGCCATCGTCCGCCCGTCCAGCGCCGCCGTATCGACGCCCCCCAGCGTGACCTCTGCGGTCCGGTATCCTTCGGAGCCCACCGGCACCAGCCGCCAGTCCCGGATCCCCTCGGCCACCCGATCCAGCACCGCGCCTGGAAGCTCGGCCATCGTCCCCGTCACCCCCGCCGCCTCTTCCAGATACCGCGCAAGCCGCTCGGGCAGCCAGCGCCCCAGCACGGTCCGCAGCGCCACCTTCCCCCGCGCGGCGCGAAGCTCGGCCGCCACATCCCGGCCCGGCAGAAGGTCGACCGAAATCGGCTGCCCCTCGCGCCAGTAGGAGGAGATCTGCAGCACCGCCGGCCCCGACAGCCCACGGTGGGTGAATAGCACCGCCTCGTCGAATCCCGTCCGGCCGCAGGAGACCCGCCCCGGCAGCGCGACCCCGGCCAAAGGACGCATCCAGCCCAGCTCCTGTTCGGCGAAGGTGAGAGGCACCAGTGCGGGCCGGGTCTCGACGATGGGCAGACCGAATGCCTCGGCCACCCGGTAGCCATAGCCCGTCGCCCCCATCTTCGGGATCGACTTGCCCCCCGTCGCCACCACCAGCGCCCGTGCCCGTTGCGGCCCGCGCGCGGTTTCCACCTCGAACTCCTCGCCGATGCGCCGCACCTCGCCAACCGAGCACCCAAGCCACAAGGTCGCCCCTGCCTTGGCCATGTCGCGGACCAGCATCTCGACCACCTGGGTAGCGGGGCCATCGCAGAAAAGCTGGCCCAGGGTCTTTTCGTGCCAGGCGATCCCCGCCGAATCCATCCGGGCGATGAAGTCCCACTGGGTGAAGCGCTTCAGGGCCGACAGGGCAAAGCGTGGATTTTGCGACAGGAACCGATCGGGCGCGATGTTCAGGTTGGTAAAATTGCAGCGCCCGCCACCCGAAATCCGGATCTTTTCGCCCGGTGCCTTGGCATGGTCGATGACCAGCACGCGGCGGCCCCGCTGGCCCGCCTCGATGGCGGCCATCATGCCGGCGGCCCCGGCGCCAAGGATGAGTGCGTCCCAGATCATGCCCCGTCCTAGCCGCCGCAAGAGGCCCCGGCAAGCCGCGACAGCGGAGCGAAAATTTCGGCAGAGGCCCCTTGCACGCCCCCAGCCCCTTCGCTAAACACCGCCGCACGGTTGGGGCGTCGCCAAGTGGTAAGGCAGCGGTTTTTGGTACCGCCATACCTAGGTTCGAATCCTAGCGCCCCAGCCA
>JAIXSA010000085.1 GCA_027484915.1 Paracoccaceae bacterium
CGCGGACGACGATGATCCGGCGGGCGTTCGAGATCATTTCGGACATTCCGACGCGGTTGATCTGTTTTTCCGACGATGTGGACGGGATGCGGAAGGTACCGGAGAACGTGCCGCAGCAAGAGATGCTGCGCCAGCACATGCAGAAGCCGTTGACGTCTGTGCCGGACCCGTATGGCGAGTTCGAGAGTTTCGGGCACCACAACAACGCGATGTTGCGGCGGTTCCTGGACACGTTCGGGTTCGAGTATGAGTTCATCTCGGCGACGGAGTTCTACAAGTCGGGGCGGTTCGACGACACGCTGCGGCTGTGCGCGGAGCGGTATGACCGGATCATGGCGATCATGCTGGCGTCTTTGCGGGAGGAGCGGCAGCAGACGTACAGCTGCTTCCTGCCGATCCACCCCGAGACGGGGCGGGTCCTGTATGTGCCGATGAAGGAGGTCAATGCGAAGGACGCGACGATCACCTTTGATGACGAGCAGGGCCGGGAGTGGACGCTGCCGGTGACGGGCGGGCATGTGAAGCTGCAGTGGAAGCCGGACTTTGGCGCGCGGTGGGCGGCGCTGGATGTGGACTTCGAGATGTACGGGAAGGACCACTCCACGAATACTCCGATCTACGACGGGATCTGCGAGGTTCTTGGGGGGCGGAAGCCGAACCACATGACGTATGAGCTGTTCCTGGATGACCAGGGGCAGAAGATCTCGAAGTCGAAGGGGAACGGGCTGACCATCGACGAGTGGCTGACCTATGCGGCGACGGAGAGCCTCTCGTATTTCATGTACCAGAAGCCGAAGACGGCGAAGCGGATGCATTTCGACGTTATCCCGCGGGCGGTGGATGAGTATCACCAGCAGTTGCGGGCGTATCCGACGCAGGATGTGGCCGGGCAGGTGAACAATCCGGTGTGGCATATCCATGGTGGGAAGCCGCCGGAGAGCCGGATGGTGGTGTCGTTCGGGATGCTGTTGAACCTGGCGTCGGTGGCGGCGGCGAAGGATGCGGCGGGGTTGTGGAAGTTCATCCGGCGCTATGCTCCGGCGGCGTCGCCTGAGGCCAATCCGGACCTCGATGCGGCGGCGGGGTTCGCGGTGCGGTACTTCGCGGACAAGATTGCTCCGACCCGGGTGTTCCGGTTGCCTGACGACCGCGAGCGGGCGGCGATGGAGGAGCTGGTGGGGCGGCTCAAGGCCTGGGATGGGGGCCTGGACGACGAAGCCTTGCAGTCGATGGTCTTTGCGGTCGGCAAGGAGCATGGGTTCGAGCCGCTGCGTGACTGGTTCAAGGCGCTGTACGAGGTGCTCTTGGGGGCGTCGGATGGGCCCCGGTTCGGGGGGTTCATTGCGCTGTATGGCGTCGAGGAGACGGTGGCGCTGATGGAGCGGGCGCTCAAGGGCGAGCTGGTCGGCTGACGGCTTTGCGGTCCGGTGCTATCCTGCGCGCGGTTGTGTGCGGAGGATGGCATGGGGCGCGAGGCGGAGGGGCATGCGGTCTGGCGCGGTCAGTCCGGTGCGGTGAAGGCCTACCTGGAGAGCGACGGGATCATCCTGCGGGGTGAAGTCCGGACGAAGCTGCCAAGGGCAGGCCTGATGGGCTGGCGGGTGGAGGGGGAGGACCTTTGCCTGCGGTCTGACGGCGCCCCACTTGTTCTGACGCTGGGGGCGAAGGAAGCGGCGGCCTGGGTCAAGGCGCTGGAGAAACCGGTGCCCTCGCTGGCGGCGAAGTTGGGGGTTTCGGCCACCGCGAGGGCATGGGGTGTCGGAGGTCCACGACCCGAGGAGCTGGCGGTGGCTTTGGCGGGTTGCGAGGCGTCGAGGCCTGAGGCGGCGGCGGTGATCGTGGCCGTGCTGACCGGGCCGGGTGACCTGGACGCCGCACTGGCGGCGGGGCAGGAAAGCGGGCTCCGGGTCTGGTGCGTGCACGGCAAGGGCAAGGGTGCTGCGGTGCCGGATGCCACGGTGCGGGCGGCGTTCCGGGCGGCGGGCTGGATGGACATCAAGGCAAGCGCGGTGTCCGCGGAGTTCACGGCGACACTTTACCGTCCGCCGGTCTGACGCGGGCGGCTCGTCGTACGACTGCGTCTTCTCCTCGCGGGGTCAACCGACGAGGAGAAGACAGTCGAACGAGAAGGGTTCTACTGGAGGTGCGGCTTCAGGAAGGCCACCGTCTCGCCCACCATCTGGTCAAGCGTCTGGGGTCCGGTGAAGGCGTTGAAGACGTGGTCCATTTCGGCGGTCCAGCTGGACTCTTCCCCTTCATGTGCGGCGAGGAAGGTGTCGAGGGCGGTCGGCAGGACCGTGGTGTCCTTGGTGCCGTGGGCGATGAACAGGGGACCGGCATAGGAGGCAAGCTCGGCCGGCGGGTCGAAGGTGGTGACACCTTCAAAGAAGCCGCGCTTGAGTTCGATCGTTGCGCCCCAGGGAAGGGTGACAGGCAGAGCGGCGTCGCCGACCTCGAGCCCCTTGGCCAGGTTGTCGGCGCCGATGATGCCGGCGAAGGTTTCCTCGGGGTTGGCCACGGCGGCCCAGAGGACCAACGCATCGGGTTTGTCCGACCGGCCGGCGACGGCGGTGGCGACGAGGCCGCCCTGGCTCCACCCCAGGACGGCGAGGCGCTGGCCGTCGACGGCGGGGTTGCCCTCCAGCCAGTCCAGCGCGGCGAGGCCATCGGCCACCTGGCCTTCGAAGGTGGTATCGGCAAAGGCGCCGGGGCTTTCGCCCGAACCCCGGAAGTCGATCCGAAGCGAGGCGATGCCCTGTTCGGACAGAAGCCGGGCGGTGCGGGAGAAGACGCCTTCGTCGGTGGTGGCGACGGGAAGCTCGTCCCGGCTGCCGGTGAAGCCGTGGAACATCAGCACGACGGGGGCGGGATCGCCCGCCGGAGTTTCCAGAGTGGCGACGACTGGGCCGAGGGGGGTGTCGATGGTGACGGTTTCCTCGGACTGGGCGAGGGCTGGGTTGGCGAGAAGGGCAAGAAGGGCAAGGGCAGCACGCATGGGGCAGGTCTCCTTCCGGTTGGGTATGATGAAGGTGGCGCGCGCGACGGGGGGGCTGTCAAGCATCGTGACGGTTGACTTCTGGCAGCGCGGCCTAGGTCGGACAGGCATGGGGACGTCTGATCGGGAGCGATTGCCGATGCGCAATGGTCTTTATGCCGTCATGTTAGCCGCCTGCCTGGCCCTGCCTGCCGCCGCGCAGGAGGCGCCGATCCAGGAGACGATCCGTAGCCAGATCGACGCCTTCCAGGCCGACGATTTCGCCCGGGCCTTCACCTTTGCCAGCCCGACGATCAAGGGCATGTTCGGGACGCCCGAGAACTTTGGCGCGATGGTGAAGAACGGCTATCCGATGGTCTACCGTCCGGCCGAGGTCGAGATGGGGGACCTGCGGGAAGTCGCGGGGAACCTGTGGCAGCGGGTGCGGATCACCGATCAGGCCGGGGCTGGCTGGCTTCTGGACTACATGATGGTCGAAACCGCCGAGGGCTGGCAGATCAACGCCGTGCAGATCCTGCCCGCGCCGGACGTCGGAGCCTGAGTCCGGGCCGACGGGGCCGGTCCATTCCCGGCGCTGATGGCGTCGACCTGACGGTCTTTCCGCGACAACGTGAGCCTTTTCGCTTGGCGAGGGGATGCCTTTGTGCGGACCTTTCCGAAAGGGCCGCTGCGGCCGCGTTGCGCGCAAGGTCGGTGCGGCGCGCGGGGCCCTGAGCCGCGGTTAAGCCTTCCTTGCTACCCCCTTTGCCCGATGATGGCGCGTTGTCCCCGGGGGTCCGGTGCATCGCGTGTGGCAGTGGCGCGAAGCGAGGCAAGGGAAATCGAAGATGAACAAGGCTATCACTGACGGGCTGGTCCTGATGCCGCCGCCGTTCTCGGCCGGCTTGACCCTCTGGTCGCGCGAGGATGGGACGCCGGGGTCCGGGTCTTACCAGGGTCAGCCGAACGCGGCACTGGTGTCGAGCGACCAGGACTTCGGCGGCTGCCTGGAGCTGCAGAAGACCGAGACGACGCAGAAGCTGCGGTCCTTCGCGCAGACGCCGATCCAGCCGGGGCTTTACCTGCGGGTGACGGCGAGGGTGAAGGCGGTGTCGGGGAACCTGCCCTCGGTCCGCATCGCGGCCTGGGCGGGCGATGTGAGCGGGCAGAACGTGGTGGGCCTGCCGCAGACCGGGCCTGCGGTCGCGCTGACGGCTTATGGCCAAGTGGTGACGGTGAGTGCCATCATCTCTCCGGCCAACCGGACGGGGGTGACGCTGCCCTGGTCGCTGCAGTCGGTCTATGCCCATGTCGGGATCGACCTGACGGGGGCCAACGGCGGCGTGGTGCGGATCGATGACATCGAGGTCGAGGATGTGACGAACATCTTCATCCGCAAGCTGATGGACTGGGTCGATGTGCGGGATTACGGCGCGCTGGGCAACGGGACCACGAACGATGCGCCGGCGTTTCTTGCGGCCGACGCCGATGCCCAGGGGCGCGAGATCCTGGTGCCGTCGGGGGTGTTCCGGCTGACGCAGGACGTGACGATCAACAGCCGCATCCGGTTCGAGGGCACGGTGTCGATGCCGGCGAACCGCAGGCTGGTGCTGACACGGAACTATGATCTGAACACCTATGGCCAGGCCTTCGGGACCGAGCTGGAGGGGTTCCGGCGCATGCTGCAGGCGCTGTTCTACTTCACCGACTATGTCACGCTGGACCTGTCGGGGCGCCGGGTCGAGATCACTTCGCCCATCGATGTGGCAGCACTGTGCGGGCTGACGACCTTCGCCAACCGCCGGGGCATCCGCAACGGGTCGCTGATCGCGGTGCCGGGCGCTGCCTGGACGACGGACGAGTTCACCTCGGTCGCCACCTATGCCACCAGCAACAACCTGACGCTGACCAACGTGGCCAATGTGGCGAACATCCCCGTTGGCGCGCTGGTCGTGGGAACCGGCGTGGGCCGCGAGGTCTATGTCACCGCAAAGAACGTCAGCGCGGGGACCCTGACGCTGAGCCAGCCGCTGTACGCCGCGGCAGGCACGCGGACCTATACCTTCCGGCGGTTCAAGTACATGCTGGACTTCAGTGGCTTCGACCTTCTGTCGCGGTTCGAGCTGGAGGACATCGAGTTCAACAACCTCGGGGCCGGGTCGGCGGTGATGCTGCCCCTGACCGGCAACACCCAGCGCTTCCTGTCCTGCACGTTCAACCGGCCGCAGGACCGGGCGATCACCTCACCCGGGGCGGGGTGCCAGGGCATGTTCGTCGACATGTGCCAGTTCCTGTCGAACGAGCAGAGCGTGGCGGCCGTCGACCGCACGACGATCTGCCTCAACATCAACGCCAACGACGTGAAGCTGCGCAACAACCGGATCGTGCGCTTCGCGCATTTCGCGATCCTTCATGGCTCAGGCCACTTGGTCCACGCAAACCACTTCTTCCAGGGCGACAACACCGCGGCAGGCCTGCGCCGGGCGGGGCTGGTGTTCACGCAGACCAACGTCTCGACCGTGGTGACGGGGAACTACATCGACAACTGCTTCATAGAATGGGGCAACGAGCACGACAGCGAGCCGCAGGAGAACGGCGAGTTCTCGTTCGGCGGGCTGAACATCGTGGGCAACGTGTTCATCTCGTCCGACACCTCGGCCGCGTTCCGCTGGATCGTGGTCAAGCCCTATGGGCCGGGGCACTTCCTGTCGGGGTTCTCGATCCTTTCGAACAGTTTTCGCAGCGTCAGCGCGATCGTGGACCGGGTGGACATGGTGGACACCAGTTTCGCCGCGCTGGACTTTACCCGGTCGCGCAACGTCCGGGTCGAGGGGAACAGCTTCAACAACGTGACGCAGTGGATCATCAACCCGGTGCAGGTGACTCACACGCAGAACACCGCCGCCGAGACCTGGAACGTCAGCGCGGGGGGCTTCGTGCCCTTTGGCGCGCGGATCCGCATGGTCGAAGCGGTGGCCCCCGAGGGGATGATCACCAATGCCGCGAACGCCGGGCGCTACATCTTCCCCTATTCGGTGCCGGGGACGGGTGCGGGCGGCAACGAGGCGCAGGTCCGCTGGGGCGAGGCGGTGCGCGGCAAGGCGCTGGTGACGATGCGGATGGACGTGCCGGCCTGACGGGTGGGGACCGGAATTCGGACGAATTCCGGGGCGATTTCCGGACGGAAAGCGCGGGCGGTCCTTCGGGGCCGCCCGTCTTCCTACAGATCCTCGGGCGTTATGTGGAAGGCGCGGGCGAAGCCGCCGTTCAGGAGGGCCGAAACCGGGGTCAGCCGGACGAAGGCGAAGTCCGGCAGATCTATGTAGACCTGCGCCTTGGGATTGCGGTCCAGCCACCGGGCGCGGATGCCGGAGCGGGCGGGATCATGAGGCGGGACGTAGCTGGCCTGCGCCCGGATCATCAGGCGGGGGTGGGTGAGGGGGTCGCCCTTGTCGCCCACCTCGCCCAGCATCAGGGCGCAGTCGGGCCGGTCGCGCAGCGCGCGGAAGTGTGGGGCGAGACCGGAGACGAGCGTCAGCATCCCCGCCTCGGGGTCGCGGGCAAAGGCGATGCGGCTGATGCCCGGGTTGCCGGTGTCCGGGTCCTGCCAGGCCAGCGCGGCATGGCCCAGGGACAGAAGCTGGCGGACCAGCGCCAAGGCATCATCATTTGCGGGCTGGACTGGATCGGGGCGTTTGGTCATCGGATCGCGGCTGTTGACAGTTGGGGTGCAGAGGAATCTTCTGGGGGCATTCCTGCCGATGTGCCAGCGATTACTGGCGGTTCCCTGGCCTGGATTGCATCATGACCGACACCGCGCGGGGCCACAATCGCCCGTCCGAGTTCCTGCCGAAGCTTCTGACCGTCTGGCGCGAGGGGTATGACCTGTCGGCCTTGCGCGCCGATGCGTTGGCCGGGCTGACCGTGGCCATCGTGGCGCTGCCTCTGTCGATGGCCATCGCCATCGCCAGCGGGGTCGGGCCAGAGCGGGGGCTCTACACAGCCATTGTGGGCGGTTTCCTCGTCAGCCTCCTGGGCGGGTCGCGCTACCAGATCGGCGGACCGGCGGGGGCGTTCATCGTGCTCGTCTCGGCCTGCGTGACGGCGACGGGGGTCGAGGGGCTGATCCTGGCGACGATCCTGTCGGGGGTCATCCTGATCGCGGCGGGGCTGCTGCGGCTGGGGACCTACATCCGCTACATCCCCTATCCGGTCACGGTGGGCTTCACTGCGGGGATTGCGGTCATCATCTTCGCCAGCCAGCTGCGCGAGATGTTCGGGCTGACCTTGGTGGGTTCCGAGCCGGGGGAAATCATCGCGAAGGTCGAGGCGCTGTGGGCCGCGCGGGGGACGGTGACCTGGGCGGCGGTCGGGGTGGCGGCACTTACGGCGGGGGTGATCCTGGGGCTGCGGCGGGTGCGGCCGCACTGGCCGGGGATGCTGATCGCGGTTGCGTTGGCCTCGCTCGTTGTGGCGGTTCTGGCCTTGCCAGTGGCAACCATCGGCTCGCAGTTCGGGGCCTTGCCGCAGATGCTGCCGGTGCCCGTCTTGCCGGACCTCGCGCTGTGGCAACAGGCGCTGCCCTGGGCGGCGAGCTTCGCGCTTTTGGGGGCCATCGAGTCGCTTTTGTCGGCGGTGGTCGCTGACGGAATGTCTGGCGCGCGTCATCGGTCCAATGCGGAACTGGTGGCGCAGGGGGTGGCCAACATCGGGTCGGGCCTTTTCGGCGGGTTCTGCGTGACGGGGGCCATCGCGCGCACCGCGACCAACGTGCGGGCTGGCAGCCGGGGGCCGGTGTCGGGGATGCTGCATTCCCTGTTCCTTCTGGCCTTCCTGATGATCGCGGCACCGCTGGCCGCCTATATCCCGCTGGCCGCGCTGGCGGGCGTGCTGGCCGTCGTCGCCTGGGGCATGGCCGAGCGGCACGAGTTCTGGGCGCTGCTTCGATCCAGCCGAGGGGATGCGCTGGTGGTGCTGGCGACCTTCCTTCTTGTCGTCTTCCGCGACCTGACCGAGGGGATCGTCGTCGGCTTCGCTCTGGCGGGACTGGTGTTCATCAAGCGCATGTCCGAGGCCGCCGGGATGCGCCCACGCGAGGATCAGCCACAGGCGATGCGGGCCGACCGCGTGGTCTATCACCTTGAGGGGCCATATTTCTTTGGCGCTGCGGCGCAACTGGGCGGCGTGCTGGACCAGATCGCCGAGGCCCCGCGCGCGCTGGTGCTGGAGATGTCCGGGGTGCCGCTGATCGACAGTTCCGGCGTGCGGGGAATGCACAGTCTGGCGGGTCGGGCCCGACGGCGGGGCGGGCGGCTTTACCTTGTGGGCCTGAAACCGGCCCTGCGCCGGCAGCTTGAGGCGCAGGGCCTGCGAGAGCCCGAGGTGTGCTTCCTGCCCGACCTTGCGGCGGTCGACTCGGCGCTTGACGCACAGCCGGTTGGCGAATCGCGATAAGCCCCGACGCGGCGCCCCTTTCCCTTGCGATCACGGAAACACCGGACCCTTTCACGCGGCCGTGAGCGGTAACGCTCCTGCGAAAGCAAGCACTTGGCTGCCACAGTTTTCACACATTTACGAGATTGACGCAGATGAAGTGAAGTAATTTACAGAATTATCGATGAAAAATAGGGGGTTACCAAAATCTTTACCCAGTGATAAGGTTCCCTTGGGAAGAGGAGTTCCTGACCAGTCTCACGGCGTTCCGGGGTGTCGGCCCACACCCTATGGGGAGAGAGAATATGACCGAAGCCGCCAAATCCATTTATCCGCCTTCGAACGACTTCGTGGCCAAGGCCCACGTCGACGCGAAGGCCTATGAGGCGCGCTATGCGGCCTCGGTCCAGGACCCGGAGGCGTTCTGGGGGGCAGAAGGGCTGCGGCTGGACTGGATCAAGCCTTACACCCGCGTGAAGAACACCTCGTTCGCGCCCGGCAACGTGTCGATCAAGTGGTTCGAGGATGGCGCACTGAACGTCAGCGCCAACTGCGTCGACCGCCACATGCTGACCCGCGCCGATCAGACCGCGATCATCTGGGAGCCGGATGATCCGAAGACCCCGTCCAAGCACATCACCTACCGCGAGCTCTTGGAGCAGACCTGCCGGCTTGCCAACGTGCTGAAGGCGCATGGCGTGACCAAGGGCGACCGCGTGGTCCTTTATATGCCGATGATCCCCGAGGCGGCCTATGCGATGCTGGCCTGCACGCGGGTGGGCGCGGTGCATTCCATCGTCTTTGGCGGTTTCTCACCGGACGCGCTTGCGAACCGGATCAACGACTGCGACGCGAAGGTGGTGATCACCGCCGACTGGGCGCCGCGGGCGGGGAAGAAGACGGGGCTGAAGGACAACACCGACAAGGCGCTTCTGCACTGTTCGGACAAGGTGAAGGTACTGGTGGTGAAACGCACCGGCGACCAGACATCCTGGACCGAAGGCCGCGACTTCGACCTGACGGCCGAGATGGCGGCGGCGAAGCCCTATTGCCCCTACGTCGAGGTCGGCGCGGAAGACCCGATGTTCATCCTTTACACCTCGGGCTCGACGGGGAAGCCGAAGGGCGTTGTGCACACGACGGGGGGCTATCTCGTCTATGCCTCGATGACGCAGCAGATCACCTTTGACTACCATGACGGCGATGTCTTCTGGTGCACGGCGGACGTGGGTTGGGTTACCGGGCACAGCTACATCGTCTATGGGCCGCTGTCGAACGGCGCGACGACGCTGATGTTCGAAGGGGTGCCGACCTTCCCGGATGCGGGACGCTTCTGGGAGGTCTGCGCCAAGCACAAGGTCAGCCAGTTCTACACCGCGCCGACTGCGATCCGCAGCCTCATGGGCCTGGGGACGGAGTGGGTTGAAAAGCACGACCTGTCGTCGCTGAAGCTTCTGGGGTCCGTTGGCGAGCCGATCAACCCCGAAGCCTGGGCCTGGTACAACACCCATGTCGGCAAGGGAAAGCTGCCGATCGTCGACACGTTCTGGCAGACGGAAACCGGGGGCCACATGCTGACGCCGCTGCCGGGGGCGATCCCGACCAAGCCCGGTTCCGCCACCAAGCCCTTCTTCGGCGTGCAGCCGGTGGTCCTGGATGCGGCCTCGGGCAAGGTGCAAGAGGCGGTCGAGACCGAGGGCGTGCTGTGCTTTGCCGACAGCTGGCCGGGGCAGATGCGGACGCTGTGGGGCGACCATCAGCGCTTCGAGGAAGCCTATTTCAGCCAGTACAAGGGCTACTACTTCACCGGTGACGGCTGCCGCCGCGATGCGGATGGGTACTACTGGATCACCGGCCGGGTCGATGACGTGATCAACGTCTCGGGCCACCGGATGGGCACGGCGGAGGTCGAAAGCGCCCTCGTGGCGCATGAGGCTGTCGCCGAGGCGGCGGTGGTGGGCTATCCGCACGATATCAAGGGGCAGGGCATCTATGCCTATGTGACCCTGATGAAGGGGATCGAACCGACCGAGGATCTGCGCAAGAAGCTGGAAGCCTGGGTGCGGAACGAGATCGGGCCGATTGCCAAGCCCGACCTGATCCAGTGGGCCCCCGGCCTGCCGAAGACCCGGTCCGGCAAGATCATGCGCCGGATCCTGCGCAAGATCGCCGAGAACGACTTCGGATCGCTGGGCGACACCTCGACGCTGGCCGATCCTTCGGTGGTCGACGACCTGATCGCCAACCGCATGAACAGGGGCTGAGCCAGTGGGTCCTGTCCTGATCCTTCTCGGACCACCCGGCGCGGGCAAGGGCACGCAGGCCCGGATGCTGGAGGAAGACTTCGGTCTGGTCCAGCTGTCGACCGGCGACCTTTTGCGCGCTGCCGTCGCGGCGGGGACCGAGGCGGGCAAGCGCGCCAAGGCGGTGATGGAGGCCGGGCAACTGGTGTCCGACGACATCGTGCTGGCGATCCTGAGGGACCGGATGACCCAGCCCGACGTGGCGAAGGGTGTCATCCTGGACGGCTTTCCGCGCACCGCAGGGCAGGCGGCGGCGCTGGACGGGCTTCTGGCCGACGGCGGTGGGAAGGTCACCGCCGCAATCAGCCTTGAGGTCGAGGACGAAGCGATGATCGCCCGCGTGTCGGGTCGCTACACCTGCGCGACCTGTGGCGAAGGCTATCATGATGAGTTCAAGCAGCCCGCCACGGCGGGGACCTGCGAGAAATGCGGCGGCACGGCGTTCAAGCGCCGGGCCGACGACAACGCCGAGACGGTGCGCGAACGGCTTGCCGCCTATCACGCCCAGACGGCCCCGCTTATCGCGCATTACGACCGGCTTTCGGTCCTGGAACGGGTTCCGGCGATGGGTTCCATCGACGGTATCCGTCAGAGGCTGGCCGACATCGTGGGGCGCGTCGCGGCATGAGATCGGTGCCGCCCGGGCCCTGGAGGAGGGGCGGGCGGGACCTGAAGGGGAGGAGAGGGCCGTTCGCGGCGTGATCCTTCAAGAACCATCCCCAAAGGGATGGAGAAGAGCAGGGGCCGGCCGGGACGGGCGGGCCTTAGGCCAGAAACAGACGGGGACCGCCTGAATTCATCGATTCAGGCCTTATGGAGGTATTGCATGTCGACGGCATCAACCAACGAGCGCGATCGTTCGCGCCCAATGACCGGGGAGGAGAAGAAAGTCATTCTCGCCTCTTCGGCAGGGACCATTTTCGAATGGTATGACTTCTATCTTTACGGCTCGCTGGCCACGATCATCGGCGCGCAATTCTTCACGCCATTCCCGGAAGCGACCCGGAACGTGTTCGCGCTGCTGGCCTTCGCTGCGGGCTTCCTGGTGCGTCCGTTCGGTGCGCTGGTCTTCGGGATGCTGGGCGATATGATCGGCCGCAAGTATACGTTCCTGATGACCATTTTGATCATGGGTGCGTCGACCTTCCTCGTCGGTCTTCTGCCCGGCTACCAGTCCTGGGGCATCGCCGCACCGATCATCCTGATCGTGCTACGCATGTTGCAGGGGCTTGCGCTTGGCGGTGAATATGGTGGGGCTGCTGTCTATGTGGCTGAACACGCGCCGCAGGGCCGTCGCGGTTTCTACACCGCCTTCATTCAGACCACCGCGACGCTGGGTCTCCTTCTGTCGCTTGTTGTCATCCTGGCCTGCACCTCGATCATCAATGCCAACTGGGACTTTGATCCGCAATTCGGCCTTGACGGCGCGCCGCTGATCGACGTGGCTACCGGGGCCCAGACGATGCTGGAACCCTGGAAATCCTGGGGCTGGCGCGTGCCGTTCCTCGGCTCGATCTTCCTTCTGCTTATCTCGCTTTACATCCGTCTGCAGATGAAGGAGAGCCCTGCATTCCAGAAGATGAAAGCCGAAGGCTCGGCCTCCAAGGCACCGCTGCGTGAAGCGTTCGGCCAGTGGAAGAACGCCAAGTTCGCTATCATCGCTCTATTCGGCCTTGTCGCCGGCCAGGCCGTGGTGTGGTACTCGGGTCAGTTCTATGCGCTGTTCTTCCTGCAAAACATCGCCAAGGTCGACTTCTTCTCGGCCAACGTGTTCGTCGCTTGGTCGCTGATCCTCGGCACGCCGTTCTTCCTGGTGTTCGGTGCGCTTTCCGACCGGATCGGCCGCAAGCCGATCATCCTGGCGGGCTGCGCAATTGCCGTGGTGACCTACACGACGGTCTTCCCGATGCTGACCTCGACCGCGAACCCGATGCTGCATGCCGCGCATCAGCAAGAGGTCCTTGTCGTCGCTGATCCGGACCAGTGCTCGTTCCAGTTCAACCCGGCCAACTCGCCGACCGTCAAGTTCCAGACCTCGTGCGACATCACGATGGCGCTTCTGAACAAGAACTCGGTCAACGCGACCAAGTCCGATGGCGAACCTGGCACGATGACCACGCTCAAGATCGCGGGCAAGGACATCCCGGCCTATGATGGCGCGCAGAACGGTGCCGACATCGCGGCGGCCAAGGCTGCGGTCGAAGAGGCCAAGGGCAAGATCGACGCTGCCCTGATGACTGCGCTGGCCGATGCCGAAAAGGCGGACGCCGCGGCCAAGAAGGCGATTGCCGATGCCGAGAAAGCGGTGAAGGCCGCTGACGCGGGCACCGACGACGCCAAGAAGACCGAAGCCAAGGCGGCGCTGGATGCGGCGAATGCGGCGGCTCCGGCGGCGGCGACGGCACTGACTGCGGCCCGTGCGGCGGTTCCTGCCGCTGGGCTGGCTGGCTATGATGCGGCTAAGAAGACGCTTGCGGATGCCAATGGTGTGAAGGGTGCCTTCGAGAAGGC